>SPQI01000183.1 GCA_004570315.1 Oxalobacteraceae bacterium OM1
TGCTCGTGTCCTTCCACTCGCCTTCGCCGATGTTGAAGGCCAGCCGCTTGATCGGCAGCGTGCCTTCGAAAACTTGCGTCGCGCCTTCCTTCTTCACCGTCATCGGGAAGGCGACGTCCGCGGTCTTGCCCTTGATGGTCAGCTTGCCGCTCACGTCGAGCTTGCCGCCGGCCGCCGGCTTGATCGCCGTCGACACGAAGCTCGCCTTCGGAAACTGCGCGCCGTTGAACCATTCCTTCTTCTGCACTTCCTTGTTGTAGTCGGCCTCGCCCAGGTCGAAGCTCGGCACGTCGATGTCGACCGCCGCCTTCGAAGCTTCCGGCTTGGCGGCGTCGTAGTCGATGTTCGCGCTGAAGCGCTTGAACTTTGCTTCGACGGGCACGTTCATCTGCTTGAAGACGGCCGCGACGGTGCTTTTCGCGGGATCGGTTTTCAGTGCGGTGGCCAGCGCGGGAAGGGCGACGGCAACGGCGACGAAAGCGGAAGCGGCCGCTGTGCGGCGCAACGTAATCGGGAACATCGGAGACTCCGTGATTAGGGCAGCATGCGTTTCAGCACGCCGTCCCGGTCGATGAAATGGTGCTTGAGCGCCGCCGCGACGTGCAGCACGACGCAGGCGAGCAGGGTCATGTCCAGCCAGTAGTGCACTTCCCGCAGCACCGGCTTGAGTTGGGCATCGGCTTCGATCAGGACCGGCAGCGGCAGGATGCCGAGGTAGACCACCGGCACGCCGGCGGCCAAGGTATAGAAATAGCCGGAGACCGGCACGGCGAAGATCAGCAGGTAAAGCAATCCGTGCAGCGCGTGCGCCGCCTGCAACTGCCAGGCGGGCATGGGCTCGGCGTAGGGCGGCGTGCGATGCGTCAGCTTCCACAGCAGCCGTACGCAGGCCAGGCCGAGCACCGTCACCCCGATCCACTTGTGCCAGGAGTAGTACTTGAGCTTGGTCGGCGTAATGCCCTTGATGTCCACCATCGTCAGGCCGAGCGCAAACGCGGCAACGATCAGCAGGGCGATCAGCCAGTGCAGCGCGATGGCGGTCGGCGAATATCGAGGCATTGCAATTGGTTAATTAGTTCGAACTAGAACTAATATAACAAAGAAACGGCCGCGCGGGGCGGCCGGAATGCGGCACGGAATGGATTTCAGTCGTCCATTCCTGTGACGGTCGGGTCAGACTGCGCGCGCCAGCTTTTCGGCGTGGCCGATGTACGTGGCCGGCGTCATCGCCAGCAGCAGTTCCTTGGCGTCCTGCGGGATGGCGAGGCCGTTGATGAAGTCGCGCAGCGCATCCTTGGAAATGCCCTTGCCGCGGGTGAGTTCCTTGAGCTGCTCGTACGGGTTCTCGATGCCGTAGCGGCGCATCACGGTCTGCACCGGCTCGGCCAGCACTTCCCAGGTGGCGTCGAGGTCTTCCGCGAGGCGGGCCGGATTGACTTCGAGCTTGTTGAGGCCGCGCAGGCAGCTGTCGTAGGCCAGCAGCGTATAGCCGAAGGCCACGCCGATGTTGCGCAGGACGGTGGAGTCGGTGAGGTCGCGCTGCCAGCGCGAGATCGGCAGCTTTTCCGACAGGTGCTTGAGCACCGCATTCGCGAGACCGAGGTTGCCTTCGGAGTTTTCGAAGTCGATCGGGTTGACCTTGTGCGGCATGGTCGACGAACCGATCTCGCCGGCCTTGGTGCGCTGCTTGAAGTAGCCGAGCGAAATGTAGCCCCAGATGTCGCGGTTCAGGTCGAGCAGGATGGTGTTGGTGCGGGCGATGGCATCGAACAGCTCGGCCATGTAATCGTGCGGCTCGATCTGGATGGTGTACGGGTTGTAGGTCAGGCCGAGGCGCTGCTCGATGACATTCTTCGAGAAGCTCTCCCAGTCGAAGGCCGGATAGGCCGACAGGTGCGCGTTGAAGTTGCCGACGGCGCCGTTCATCTTGCCGAGAAGTTCTACGCCCGCGATGCGCTGCTGCGCGCGCTGCAGGCGCGCGACCACGTTGGCGATCTCCTTGCCCAGCGTCGTCGGGCTGGCCGGCTGGCCGTGCGTGCGCGAGAGCATCGGCAGTGCCGCGTTCTCGTGCGCGATGGCGGTCAGCTTGGCGACCACGGCGGAGAGCGAAGGCAGCAGCACGGTATCGCGCGCGACCTTGAGCATCATGCCGTGCGAGGTGTTGTTGATGTCTTCCGAGGTGCAGGCGAAGTGAATGAATTCGGAAGCGGCCACCAGCTCGGGCACGTCCTTCACCTTCTCCTTGAGCCAGTATTCGACGGCCTTCACGTCATGGTTGGTGACGGCCTCGATGTCCTTGATGCGCTGCGCATCCGCTTCGCTGAAGTCGGCGGCGAGCTTGTCGAGCAAGGCATTGGCCTGCGCGGAGAACGGCTTGATCTCGGTGAAGCCGGCGTTCGACAGTGCCTGCAGCCACGCGATTTCCACCTTCACGCGATGATGCATGAAGCCGGCTTCGGACAGCAGCGGACGCAGCGCGTCGGTCTTGGCGGCATAGCGGCCGTCGAGCGGGGACAGGGCGGAGAGGGCGGAAAGCGACATGATGTTCGGGATGCGGAAATGATGGGAGGGAATGGCGCGCACGGTGGCCGTGCAAGGGCGGCATTTTACCATCCGGCCGCACTCGGAACCGCGCGCCGCGGGCGTTGCGCGGATGCCGTACAGCGCGTTTTGGTGCGGTTCGGCGCTCTTGAGCGCCGAGGGCCGATGTTATAATCGCGCTCACTTTCCTACCTGCCCACCTATGAAACTCATCGGTTCCCTCGCCAGTCCCTATGTTCGCAAGGTCCGCGTTGTCATGGCGGAAAAGAAGCTCGATTATGAGTTCGTCCTCGACAATGTCTGGGGTCCCGACACCAAGATCTTCCAGTCCAATCCGCTCGGCAAAGTGCCCTGCCTGATCATGGAAGACGGCGGCGCGATGTTCGATTCCCGCGTCATCGTCGAATACCTCGATACCCTCACGCCGGTCGGCAAGCTCATCCCGCCGAACGGCCGCGAACGCGCCGAAGTGAAGTGCTGGGAAGCGCTTGCCGACGGTGTGCTCGACGCGGCCGTCGCGGTGCGCCTGGAGCGCACGCAGCGTCCGGCCGAATTGCAGAGCGAAGCGTGGATCCAGCGCCAGTTCGACAAGGTGCATCACGGCCTGAAGGCGATGTCGTCCGGCCTGAACGACACGCCCTTCTGCTGCGGCAACCACTACACGCTGGCCGATGTGGCCGTCGGCTGCGCGCTCGGCTGGCTGTCGTTCCGCTTCCCGGAAATCGACTGGCGCGGCGAGCATCCGAATCTCGCGAAGCTCTTCGACAAGCTCGCCGAGCGGCCGTCATTCAAGGACACCGTGCCGCAGTAAGGCGCAACGCGCAAACAAAAAGGGCAGTCGATCGACTGCCCTTTTTTCATTCCGGCGCAAGAATCAGGACGCTTCGTCCATCTGCGTCTGCAGGTAGTTCTGCAGGCCGACCTTCGCAATGAGGTCGCGCTGCGTCTCCAGCCATTCGATGTGTTCCTCGGTATCGTCGAGGATCTCCACGAAGATCTCGCGCGAGACGTAGTCCTTCGCGAGTTCGCAGGCGGCGATCGCATCCTTCACCGTCTGCTGCGACGCGAGTTCCAGCTTCAGGTCGCATTCGAGGATCTCCGGCGTGTCCTCCCCGATCATCAGCTTGTGCAGCGCCTGCAGGTTGGGCAGGCCGTCGAGCATGAGGATGCGGTTGATGAGCTTGTCGGCGTGCTTCATCTCGCCGATGGACTCGTCGTATTCCTTTTTGCCGAGCTTGGTGAAGCCCCAGTGGCTGTACATCCGCGCATGCAGGAAGTACTGGTTGATTGCGGTGAGCTCGTTGGTCAGCTGCGCGTTGAGCAGCCGGATGATGTTGAGGTCGCCTTTCATGGAGGTCCCGTTGTTGATGTTGTGGAGGTGCGGCGCACCGCCACATCATAGCGCAGCCACGGGCATGGAAAGAGCGTGCAATCAGGCAGCCATTGCCGGCTGGAACACCATCGGCTGCGCTTCGCGGGTCCCCTCTTCGAGGCATTCCCGCAGCACGGTCTTGGCGCATGAATGGCACTTGCCGCAACAGGTGCCGACGCCCAGCTGCTCGCGCAGCGCCGGCATCGTGTCGAAGCCGGCGTCGACCGCCTGGCGGATTTTGCGTTCGGAGATGTTGTGGCAGACGCAGACGATCATCGTTGGCTTCCAGTGGTGTTCAGGCAGTGAGGATCAGTTTGTTGAGGCTGGTGAGCCGCAGGCGGTAGATCCGGCCTTGGTGCTCGATCTCCACCTCGCGCCGCTGCGCGAACAGATCCTCGCTCTTGATCCGCATGACGGTGCCCTCGACCGCGTCGGTGGCCGAACTTGCCGTGCCGGAGACATCGATATGGCGGGTGTCAGACATGCGAGATTGCAAATGCGAATAATTCGTATTTAGATTATTTATGATTTGCGCCGGCTTGGCAAGCGGTTTGCGCAACGCGGCGCAAATGCCACTGTCGGATTTCTTTTAACTCTGAATTTCTTTCAGCTAAGTCTGAACTGTATGCAGGGACAACATCGATTTGTCCCGTCCCATATCAGCGGGATAGCGAAGGCATGGACGCGGACTTACCATGTGCTTAGTCGGCGTGCATCATCAGTCCACAATGCTGCTACTGCGTACTACGTAGCAAGTGCAACTTTGACGCCGACTTTGGCAGCGGATCGACCAGGCCGCTTTTCCGGGTTATTAAATACTGTATTTTTAGCCAGTGTCGCGGCAAAGCGAGCACTGGAGCGACTTACGGACGATCAAACCGCCGTGCATAACGTCAGGCAGCCGCGCATAACGGACGATATTGTCCATTTGGTAACCAGTTAGACCTCCTATGGACATCCAAGACCGTCAGGACTGCGAGCGCAACATTCGTCGAGTCACGCAGTTGATCGACTCGGGCATCTTCAATCCCGACAACGGTGGCCATCCGCTGCAGCAATCGGCTTTCATTGATCTGATGATTTGCATGCGTGATCTGATGCACAAAACAGAGAAGTACACCAAGCGAGTCGACTTTGTTGATGACGTGCTGACGAACAACTACGTCATACGGGACGCCTGTTGCCACATTGACTCCTTTAAGAAAGACTTTGACGGCAACGGAAATCGTGGCGAGTACATAGTGGCGTACGGAAAGTGCAACCTAATGAAGATGGACGACTTCGAGGCCAAGGGAGAGTACGAAGATGACGTTGCAATCTTCTACGGGCGCAACCGCGTCTACATGCGACGGCACATACTCCGCGCGTTTCACCAAGCACAGGCGCAACTCCAGCCTCTGCTTGCTAGGCGTTAGGCCTAACCATTCGGTCACGCGGACTTGCCTACGGCAAGCCGCTTACCTCATACGTTGGGCAGCAAAGATCAAATGTCACTATCAGCCTTGATAGATCGGCAGGGTTTGACCTTCAGTGGCCGCGACCTGAGCGTTGGAAATCGAACCCTAAAGATGCCGTACACGATATTGGATGCCGGGCGTTTTGCGTCCGGCATCGCTGTCGTTTTCGATTACATGGAGTTCGATAAGTCCGAAAGGTGTGAGAACTTGTGGGCGATCGATCTTGAGGGCAATCGCGTATGGATCGCCGAAGCTCCCGATGTCCCTGCCAATGCATACGTGAGTCTCATAAGTACACAGCCGCTTAAGGCGTGGAATTTCGCGTGCTATATCTGCACGCTTGAGCCTGAATGCGGAAGGTTGATTGAGGCGGAATTCGCGAAATGAAAAGCCGCTCAACATTATCATGCACGCGACATGCGATAGCGCACACGCGTGATGACGGACGTTGAACGTCCGGTTCAGAGCAAGGTGACAGGCTGTTGTGGGCCGTTTTGCCCGGTCATTCGGGTTTTGCCAATGTCCGTTTGTTGAACGTTTTGCGTCATTGAACGCGGCGCCGGACTACTGACCATGGCGTCAAACAAATTGATCGCGAGAGGCGAAGTACCCACGATTAGAACGCGCCCCTGCCATAGATGCGGTGCAAAGTTCGGCAAGGCTGCAATCGTCGCGCCTGTCTCCGGCAGGGTAGCATCCCAGGATCGTATGATGCTAAACCACTGTGGATTTGTACAGGTATGCTCCCATATATGGGGGATAGCCGGAGACAAGAGTCGTTCGATATGATGCGCGCGGCTGTGTCGACAGTGATACAGCGGATTTCCACTTTACGGTCCCTACATCAATGGCAACTGCGCGCACCAATACCATTTCTGGTCTTATCGTTCACAAGTTGGTCAAGCAGCGCCAAGGCGATGCCGAGTTTATTCCACGTCCGAATGTCGTAGCTGTCACTGATACCGTCCAGCGATTAGTCGACCAAATTCACGCTCTGTACGCTGAGCGACAGAGCAAGGGGTACGGCAAGTTCGAAGTCGACGAGGACAACTTCCCGATGGCGAAGTATGTCCGCGAGTATTTCAGCGACAAAAGGCTTCCTTTCTATGACCTCAGTGTCGCCATGATGCGGACACTAAAGCGAACCGCTGACTCCGCGCCTCTTGCCACTGGCGGGTATGTACTCATCGCACACGTCTGTAACGGCGCAAATCATTTCCTACTGGTGGCGTTGGTCACCGACGTGCTCGGTACGGCAATTACTGAAGAACTCGAGTTCGTTGATAGTAACCACCTTGACATTACTAACGTAAGAGTGGCCGGTCGCATTGATCTAACTGGGTGGCAAGATGGTGCCGAGCGTTACGTCTCTTTCCTTAAAGGGAAAGGTGAAGTAGCAGACTATTTCAAAGAATTTCTTGGTTGCAACGATGTTGTAGCAGCCAACAAAGAAACACAAAAGTTGCTTGTTTGCCTCAATACATTTGCAGAGCAACGGAGACTTGAGCCAAGTGCACGCGACCGCTTACTCCGTAGTGCCCATGACTGCTGCTTGGAACTTGCCAGTAACCGGCAGCCGATTGATCTAGAGACTCTCTCCAATCGTTTATGGCCGGACGATCCGGCGTTGATGCGTGCCGCAATGGCAGACGAAGCCTTGCAACTATCAGACGGTTTCGTGCCGGACAAACGGGCATTGCGTGCATTTGTTAAATTTAGTGCGAAAAGCAATTACTGGCGTTTGGAATTCGACCGCCAAGGTTTGCATACCGGCGATATCGATTTCGATAAGGACGCCGGCACCCTTACCCTTAAAAATCTGCCGGCGGAACTGCTCGATCAGTTGAGATCGGAAGAGGAACATGAGTAAGTTGGTATTCGATCAGCTTGTTACCTTGTATCGCGCAATTGATTTTGACATTGCCGCGCGAGAGGGAACGCTGCTGCTCGAGTCGGAAGACATCCGGGGCTTACTGGAGACGGTATTAGCAGATGAGGATGGCGAATATGGGATCGCCATTGCGGAGGGCGATCCTGATCACCTCCAAGTCGGTCAAACCGTGCGGTTGTTTATCGACAGCCCACGTACTGGCCTCGGTCTTCTTGCCACTGACCTCGCTGGGTTGTTGGGCATACGTAAGGCCCGCATTGAAGAGCCCCGCCGATACTTCTTGGCCCGTGAGCGCTTTAATAAGGCCGACGCTATCGTGCCCGACAATGTCATTCGATATCGCCGGGTATTGGCTTTCATCGGACTGCTGAAAGAGTCGGCGGCCTATCTGGACGAATCAAAGGCAGAACTGATCTACATTGCCGATGGAAAGTTCGAGATATCGTTGACGTACTCAGTAGATGACCTAATGAAGGCTGATACTGCGTGTATTGACCGCCTAATCGCCTCAATCGAGAATGACACGCACAAGGAGCAGCGCCTTTCCATTCTTGGGACGGCTGCGGTTGAAATAGCCCAGTCATTTCCGCCAAACGAGCGCTTTCCAAATCTGCTTGCTCACTTGCCCCAGCTATATGAGCGTTTCTCAGATGGCTACCGACTTTTTGTATCGAGTTTTTCCTATGAAAAAGTGAAGGACGAGCTCGAAGCAGCCAAAGTCGAATACACAGGCAAGATTCATAAGGTCTTCACCGACATCCAAAACCAGGTATTGGGGATTCCAGTGGCCACCGTTATCGTGGCCACCCAAATGAAAGCTGCTTCACAAGTCGGGTATGAATTTTGGGTCAATACCGGCGTGCTGCTTGGCTGCTATGTCTTTGCGGTGTTGATGGGACTGCTCATTTACAATCAAATCAATACGTTGGTCGTACTCGAACAAGAGATTGCACGTCAAAAGAATCAGTTCGAAAAAGACCATAAAGACATACTGCAGCGGCTTTCCAGTGTGTTTGCTACTCTGGACAGCCGTCTTCGGTCACAAAGGTATATCCTGGTTTTTGTTGCATTTATACTTGGCACCGGATTGGCATTGTCGACCGTTGCCTACCTGTCGATAACCAAGCCTGCAAAGGACTGGGCAAACACCACATTCATACAAAATTGGCTGCCGTAACGCGTCGTCGTCTCGGACCAACGCGTCAGGGAACGCGTACGTTTCCGACCTAAATCAATATGCCGCCATTTGACATGCCGTTGCATACCCGCGCCTTCGGTGTAGGTGAACTTACACGTAGGGCCTCCCGCCGAAACACCTGCCTCGGAAAAACCCTTGTGCATGACGAAACTGGGCGCCATCAATTTTGACGACTGCATTCTCGACGCGCTGCGCGACGACCGGCTCGTAGTCTTCGCCGGTGCTGGCGTTTCAATGGGGGCGCCATCAAATCTGGCCAGTTTTTGGAAGCTGTCCTCGGACATCGCACAAGGAACCGGGCTCGTCCCCAGCGAACCGTTGGATCGATTTCTGGGGCAGCTGCATCACCGCAACGTCGCCGTTCATGAGCGTGCCTTGCAGCTCCTTTCACTGGAAGGAAGTGCCCCGAACGCCCTACATCAGAATCTGATGCGGCTTTTTCGGACGGCGGACCGTGTCAAGCTCGTAACCACCAATTTTGATCTGCACTTTGAGACCGCCGCCGATGCCTTGTTTGGTGCTGTTCCCGACGTGTATCGGGCGCCTGCTCTGCCCCTGGGCTACGACTTTTCTGGCATCGTTCACGTTCATGGAGCCCTGCCACGGCCGCGGGATCTCGTGCTAACGGACGCGGATTTCGGCCGGGCCTACCTTACCGAGGGTTGGGCACGCCGATTTCTCGTCGATGTCTTCCGCCGCTACACGGTGCTATTCGTTGGCTACAGCCACAACGATGTTGTGATGAACTATCTGGCTCGCGCATTGCCGGCTGACAACGTCGCGGGCCGGTTTGCCTTGACGGATGAGGATGGTAGTTGGGAATTGCTAGGTATTACGCCCATTCGCTTTGTAAAAGAAACCAGCGCGACCCCATTCAAAGAACTCTATGATGGCGTGCAGCGACTCGCCGAGCGCACCGCACGAGGAGCGCTGGACTGGCAGTCGCGTCTTGCTGAAATTGGCGGCCGCGCTCCGCCAACGGACGAAGAAGCAATTAGCGAGGTCGAACAAGCGCTGCGCGAAGTGCACACGCTCCGGTTTCTGCTCAACGTCGCCCGCGATCCGGAATGGCTCCGGTGGCTCAACGGGCGCAAGCATCTCGGTGCTCTCTTTGGCGCTGTTGACCTCGGCGAGCGGGACACGCTACTTGCAGGGTGGCTGGCGCAGCACTTCGCGGTCGGGCACCCGAACGAAGTCTTCGAGATCGTTGCGGCGCATGGGCTACGGATGAATCCAGCACTCTGGTGGTCCATCGGGCGCGAGCTCGGCGTCATGGCGGAGAAACCGCTCGAAGTGTCTGCGCTTAAGCGCTGGATCACCATCCTGCTTGCGAGCGCACCAGTCGATGCGGATCACCACGTGTTAATGTGGTTGGCTGAGCGCTGCGCGGGCCAGCAGTGTATCGAACTGACGCTCACGATGTTCATGGCGATGAGCGAGCATCGGCTCAGCGTCAAACCCGGCTTTGCATGGCCCGATGACGATGAGGGAAGGGGCCGCCGGCTGGACGTAGAGTGCCCACTGCGAGCTGATCACTGGTCGCTAAACGAAGTCTGGACCAGGCACCTGAAACCGCACTTGTCGCGAGTTGCGCAGCCGCTGTTGGCAGGAGTTGCGTTGCGCCTGGAGAAAATACACGGCGAATTGACCGCATGGGACAAGGCATCGCGCGAATGGGATCCAGTCAGCTACAGGCGTTCTGCCATCGAACCACATGACCAGGATCAGTATCCAGAGGCTGTTGACGTCTTGGTCGACGTCGCGCGCGATGCGCTGGAGTGGCTCGCCGCACATTCTCCGGCGCTGCTCGACGCCTGGATCGAGAGGCTGGTGAGCTCGGATGCCTCCCTGCTGCGTCGGCTGGCCATACATTCTACAACTGTGCATCCCGAGCGATCGCCTGAAGAACGCCTGAAATGGTTGATAGATCGCTTAGGCCTTCATGGGCTTTCCGAGCATCACGAAGTCTATCGTGCTGTTGCGCTGAGTTATGGCGCCGCCGCCGAGCCGGCGCGACAGACCGTCGTTGATGCAATCTTGCGGCACACGCTGGCAGATTCCGAGAAAGTATCTGACAAGGAGCAAACTGCGCGCTCGCACTTCAACTGGCTGTCCTGGCTGCTGGAGGCGAAGCCCGATTGCGTGCTGGCAGGTGCAGCTTTGGCAGCAATCAAGGCACAGTATCCAGACTGGCGGCCGTCGGATCATCCAGACCTCACTCACTGGATGGGCTCAGTCGGTTGGGTTGGTTCAGAAAGCCCTTGGACCGTAGAGCAACTCCTCGCCCGGCAGCCTGCCGAACAGCTTGATGACTTGCTAAATTTTCAGGGTAGTCGCTTCGATGGGCCAAGCCGCGAAGGCTTGCTGACCAACGCTCGCGAAGCTTGCAAACAGAACATCTGTTGGGCATTTTCGTTGGGGCAGGGTCTAGTCGAACGTGCACTATGGTCATCTGACCTATGGCCAGCATTGATCCGGGGACTGCAGGAATCCGAATTGTCGGCGGGCTGGCGTGACTTGCTGACATTCGTTTCTAATCCCGCGCTGCAATCAGCGCATGCGTACGACATTGCGAATCTGCTTTACGCCTTGGTCAGGGACGGCGGCAAGCCATTTGCGCTCGATTTGCTAGAGCAAGCGAACGCCATTGCACTGCCCGCATGGCAAGCCCTGGAAGCCGCGCAGGACGAAGACATTGATAACTGGCTGTCCCGCGCCATCAATCGCCCGGCCGGCGTCATCGTTGAGTTTTGGATCAACGGCCTGTCACTGCTTGTGCGCGGTAAGACTGGAGCCGAACGGGTTATGCCTGAGTGCTATCGCCATTGGTTCACTCTGGTAGTGCAAGACGCGACCATAAAAGGTGGAATGGGGCGTAGTCTGCTTGCCAGTCAAACCGCGTTCCTATTCGGTTTAGACGAAGCATGGACGAGGCAGCATGTCATTCCGCTGTTCAGCGACCTGGACTGGAAAAAGTTTGCACAAGCATGGGACGGCTTCCTTGTGTGGGGACGGTTGTATCCGGCGCTTGTCGATGCCCTATTCCCGGCATTCATTGCCGCGATGCCAAGGCTTGCTGCCGACCTGGGCGACCGTCGCCGGCGCTTCATCGAGTTCTACACTGCGCTCGCCGCATTCCATGTATTGAATCCAACACAGCACTTGCTACCTACGCTTTTTCAACATGGTTCGATGGACGATCGATTGGCGTTTGCATCGCATTTCGGATACTTCCTACGCCAAATGCAACAGCCAGCCAAACAGCAACTGTGGAGCGGTTGGCTACGTCGCTATTGGCAGGATCGACTGCAGGGGGTGTTTGCTCCCCTAGACGAGGCCGAAATTCGGACGATGCTGGAGTGGTTGCCATACCTTGGCGATGCATTCCCCGATGCGGTGGCCTTGGCAGTTCGCTGCACTACGATCCGGATCAAGCACAGCCAAGTTCTACACGAATTGCGTGAGAGCGAATTGGTCACACGCTTTCCCATCGAAACCGCGAAGCTGCTAATTTATCTTGCCGGTTGTACTGTTGACTACCATGCCAACGACTTGGCAAAAATCGAGGCGCGCCTGCCTGTGATACCTGTGCAGGTTCGTCGTAGCCTCGACGAGGCATTCGCACGTGCTGGTGTGGTGAGGAATGTGGAATAGATGACAGAGAGATGGGGCGCATGGCGCATATTTATTCGCGCCGTGCTTGACTTGGATATGTGAGTCATGTCCGAACACGCCCGCTTCCGGTACTCAGGTATTCAATCGAACTTCTCTCTCCACGCTTCAAAGTATTTCCTAGCCAACTCCTTCGACTTAGCTTTGCGGACCGTTGAAGACTTTTTGCACGTAAGCGCTTTTTCGATAATCCACATTACGTGAAGACGGTCTCTCCTCCCCATTTTCTCAAGCAGCTGCTTATCTGAAGCGTCCGGTGCATCAAGTCCGATTAACCCTACCAGCGTGGCCATCTCGGACACTGAAAACCGGTGACTGAGTGGCTCAACTCTCATGTAGTCATGGACCAAAGCTGAAAGAACTGCACGCTGAAATCGAACTTTTCTTTGGAATACTTCCGCTTTTGGATAACTAAATGCGGACGCGGGAAAGTTACGTTGGTCCCCCCGGCAAACGATGCAATGGGCGAGGGAAGGAACAAGTGTATATCCGCCCCGGCCGCTCAAGATCGATCGGCTGTGATGGAGGTATCGGCCACAGGACCAGCACTTCGTAGGCATATCAATTCCATGCGCTTCGCAGACCTCCCAGGCCTTAAAGCGCCATTCCAAACGGAGATATGGAATGCCATCCTCGGAGAAGCACAGAGGGCAGAATCTATACACTGGGTAACGCAACTCATCGCGCAGAACGAGGGATCGAATTGCTTTCCGCTCTGCGACTCTTCCCAATGTAACTCTCATCAACGAAAAGACGGACAAGTCTAGTCGCCCGGCCCGAGCAACACGCATAATGTCGGATGCGGAGAGATTCAGGTCTGGATCCGACCGTACATCGATGCCGAACGCAGCATGAAGTTGGCCGTACGACAGGTCGTACACTTGGCACACTCTCTGGATCCAGGAGCAAGTGGATTCATGAAGGAATGGAGTGGGAAGCCCAGCAAGATATGTCATTCAGGGGATTAGAAAAGCTGAAGCTGCTGAGGTATGTGGTACTTCCGATGACGCGAAAGGGAAGAACTGCGGCCAAGTCTATGAAACAAAAACGAGACCCAGTAGGCGTCAGTAGCGTCCAGACTTTCCTTGGCAAGAGATAACAATGCGGGTAGGTGGACTTCTGCAGCAACAGATATGTCCGTGCATTCCTTTTGAAGCAGGCGGCCGAGCCGCTGGTGAGCGAGCTTGGATATTTTCACGGCAAGCGGCGTCCTTGGAATAGCCTTGGCCTTACTGAAGCTGGCCGCATCTCCCTCAATATCCTTAATGCCAAAAGCCCAGATAAGTTCGAACAAAGTGCTCAGGCTCACTTGTGAAAGCATCGTGGTAACAGGACACCAAGTTATCGATGAGCTTCCGCCATCAACTCCGGTCTGCGTTGCTACAAGGCCGGCAACGCTGTACTCAAAGGACCCTTCTCCAATGCTTTGAACCGCAGTATCTGCCCACGCATGTCCGCAGCTACAGGCAGAAAGCAAGGGACGAGACCAGCGTATTCGCTTCAGGCATCGCGGACAGGAATCAATGAGCGTGCAAGAATGCTGCGTGCAGGCTGTCACGAACGAGAAATCCCAAAGAAAGTGCGAAAACCCGTTTTCTCGAATACAAAGTGGGCACAGCTGCGGACGCATGTGGCGTAAGAGGTATAGTCGGCGCAAGGTTTGGTTGCGCACCCGATAGCAAAGTTTTCCTTCATCAGCGTAGCAGGCAATAAAATGCTGCGCGAGAATTGAATCGGGTACCTGGAAAATTGCAGCCACTGTTGGAACGTCCTCAGGCAAGACCCGAAGAATGCTTTCTCTCTCAAGGGTTTTGTATAGCCACCTCAAACCACGCAGGTGGTGCATGTTGGACATGCGTAGCAGGTAACCCATGAAGCCTTCGTCTGTATATGGAAGCCCCTTGAACGGAAGCGAAACGATGGATTTCATAAAGCGAAGGGGTTAGGCGAACTCGGTTTGTCACCATAGACTCTCGCGTGGCCAATCGTAAAGCTAGCCCGGTCTATTTTCGTCTTGCCTGACTCCATCGCCGCTATCGTACTCATGACCAGAATCTGCTTCAGATGGCGGAGTACGCCATTAGATGATGCGTGAAGTGGCTTGTAGAACTCAGTTGAAATAGGGGAAAGGTCAATTGACGTCACGCCATCCGACAATCGCCTTAAAAGTCCCACCCATTCCGAATTCCGTTCAAATTCCTTCAGCGTAAAGCTGGCTGGTGCCCGTGAACCCAGTTGGTCGTTCATTTCGCAAAGCGGCTTCAGCTCGCGAGTGCCCAGCATGACGACCACGATGCCGGCCGCATCGCTAAGCTGCTTTACCCAATCCAGAATGCCGGCAGCCGATAGAGTGCGGTTCCCTCGGCACACATGTTGAAATTCGTCCAAGAAGAGAACTTTGACGCACCTGTCACGCAGCGCCTCGATGATGATCGACGTTTGATCATAGAGCGTGGATGCTCGAATAACAGACGGGTAGCCAAGTGCCTTGAGCAATTTGCTGACGAAATGTCCCTGTGACGCGTTTGCCTCGGCCGCGATACTGATGCTTCGAATATCGTCACCGAGTAACTCGGTGCTTGGGATCGCTCTCGAAATGGCTCTGATAAGTGCGGTCTTCCCGCATCCTGGCGGGGCCGTGACGGTGGCTCCAAACGGCATGTCAATCATGCTGCTCGTTTCCACGATTTTCAGCACTCCGTTATAGGCCTTCTCGAACAGCGGATGCATAACGATGGTTCCTGATATTTCAGCAACGGCGCGTCTCATCTCCTCTTGACCCACAATTGGCTCCTTAATCCAAAATAAAGCTGCTGAAGCTTGGCACGTCGTTGATCGCTACGTCGATGTCGCCCTCGGTGATCAACTCAGTAACGCGATTGGCGAGAGAGGCGCTCGGGCTTTTACTTAACAGCGATTGAGCCGAGGTTAGCGAGCCGAACTTTTTTGCGGCCTCGATGTTCTTCTTGCCGCGCTTCCCGCTCAAGAATCCATCCCAATAGTCGATCAACTCGCTTTTGCCGCGAATGAGCGTCTCGATTGCGTTACGCGTCCTTAAGCCGTCTTTTAAGTGGTTGCGTATTGCTTGATGCTGGACAATGGATAGCCGCTGGGTGTATTCCGGATTGCAGCTTTCAACCTGCAGCCAGTGGCCAGTGATCGGATCCTGGACATAGACGAACCCCAGGTTCTCCGGGTGGAATTTCACTTGGGTCTTGAAGCTGTGCTTAACCTGGCGCCGTATGCCCTGCAGCTCCCGGGAGTTGTAGCGAAGGTGATTCATTACTATCCCTTCATTCCCCACAGTAAGCGACTTGTTCAATGCGCCGACAAGATCGATATCGGACAGCGAGCTGGGGAGAAGTGGAGGAGGCATTCGTTCGAACCCCTCCCGGAAGAGTTCATACGGCTCAGTCAGCGTTCTTGTGCTCGCCTCGAATGGAATTACGTCAACAAAACACTTCAACAGACCAAGACTCAACTGGCTGAGCGTTATGCATGCCGTCTGACGCGGATCGGGTGGAAGGTAGTTGGACTGTGGCTTGTGAACTCGCCCACTGGCAGGTAGATACAGGCCCATATGACCAAGCACTCTCTCAACGGAAGGCTTTAACCAAGGCTGACGGACCGCGCAGTACTGAATGTCCGTATTGAGTTGCCATGCCGCTAGTTTGAACTGGCGTGAGTGGAACTCAAGTCCATTGTCGACCACGAGCAGTTCAGGCAAACCATAACCTAGCCAATCGTGGCTCAGTGTCGGGTTCGCTTCGCGATATTGGTCTTTGGGAGTGACTGCGATTTTCAGTGCGTTCAGCGTTGGTCCAACTCCGGTTCCCCAGAAGCTGATAAAGAACGACAACACATAACCCGAGTAAGCATCAATGACTACCGTGATAGTGGGCCGGCCCAGCGGAAGACCTGATTGGTCACAAATAACGACGACATCCAATAAGGTGTGATCAATCTCCAGGCGCTCCAGTACCCTCGTCGTCGTCACACCGGAGATGGAATAACGCCACTTGTTCCTTGCGTATGCCGGCCCATATCGAGCGACGTCAATGTAGTATGGGCCGACATCGTTTTTGACACGATTGACAGTCGCGAGGCTTACTTTGCAAGGTCCAATCACTTCTCCCTCTATTACCGAAGCTCGCTCTAGCGCTCGATTAATCAATAAGTGTGAGCGTGTGAGTGGATGCCGGTCTCGAGTGAAGTATTCGCGTTTTAAGACGTCGAAAATTAAGGATTTAACTCTGGGGTGAATAGTGCTTCTACGCCGCTTCTGATAGTTAGCCGTGACCAAAGCCGAAGCCTGCATTCCAGATTGCTCGTATGCCTTCCACCAAGAAATGACGGTCGAGTCACTTGGGACCTTCTCTTTTCTCCGATCGGCAACCTTTACGACCACAGGCTTGATTAGCCGCCGCTGACCTCGAGTTACACCCGCCTTTTGAAGACAACGAATATAGTCGAGCTTACGTTCGATCTCGTCTTGGAAGCGCTGCGGCAGTGAATCAAGGCTAGGGAAAAGTTTGGGAAGGTCATGTCCAGTTACGCTGGACGGCTTCGCCGCATCAACTTCGTGCCCACGAAAAACGACTAGTTTCCCGTTATTGATGTCCGAAAAGACCTTCGATATCTTCCAGTTGTATAGCCTTCCCGAAATGGGGTCCTCGAATTGCACACTCTGATCAGGCAACTGCCGACGGAACTCAAGTAGCTGCTGGCCATTCCGCAAGACCAAGCCAATCGAGAAAGAGAATGTAGGCATGTTGCATCTCCAATTGTGGAATTGAAACGGTGACGGTCGGATTGATATCGGAAAGAGAAGGAATGGACAGCGAATGGCGACCGATGAGGTGAAGCACATCGTTCAATGGGATGCCAGTACCTAACAAGAGCTCTGCCAGCGATGCGGATCCTCTTCGTTCTGCTAAGAATGCAACGCAGCTACCGAGCGCGGTATGCGGGATCGCACCTCTGGTATAGCGGAGGATAGTGGCGGCATTGGTCGCTATTGATTTGCCGAGCTCCTTGTCCGTACATACGGAAAAGGGGACGCCTGAACTTCCAAGAACCGTCGCCGCTGCGCTTAAGGTTGGCTGGTGCTTCGGGACAAATGCCTTCGGCTTCACCTCAATAACGACACGGCTTCCGTCGGTAAAATTGCAAATAAAGTCGGGCGTATATTGCCGCTCCTGGCCTTCATGCAAATAGCTGATTTTGAAGGGCTGGTGGATAACGCTATGCAGAAAGGGAAAGACAAGCGCGCATTGAATGAAGCGACGCTCAAGTTGCGACTCATATTCGATTCCCCAACTTTGAAGCCAGGAGCACGAAACGATCCCAACAGATCGATGTGGCGAACGCGAGACAATGCGGCGGGCCGGTTGGCCTGGATTGGGCAAAATTTCCTCCTTCGCAGTTGCAAACGAAGCCCGATTTGCAAATTGCGGTCAATTGTTTTTTATAGGCGAGTGAAGTGCAGACGCAGATGTGCCTGCGAAAGAAATCGCCTACGAAAAGACGAGCGAACGGGGTTGACGTGAGGAGAAAGGGTGGTGATACTGAGGTTTCCAGGCACTCAGTGGCGCCAGCCACTTCTCCCTACGCGCAGGCTAATGGCCTGTGTGCTAGGGGGAGCTCATTACATTGCCTTCTATATTTTTCTCCTTTAATTAATCTAGGCAGCTGTCAATCGGGACTCAATATGGCATTGATGGCTCTGACCTGAGTTGGCTGAAGTTGTTTTAAGCCGGTCGCTAACTTCAGTAGCATTTCCAGCTGCATAGGCGTTGCCTCGACTGCAAAAGGACCGAGCATCTCGGTAGCAGCCACGCACTGTTTTAATTGGCGCAGTTCTTCATCAGTGAGGTCGAGGTTATTCCTTAAGCTCTCGTAAAACGCTTCGTTTTGCGGCGGAGCTTTTTTACCTTGCTCAAGTGCGGAAAGATATGACGCTCCCACCCTTAGCCGAGTGGCCAGGGACTTTTGCTGGGTTCCGCGCGATTCCCGGAGTGAGCGCAGTTTGATTGAGAAAGGGGTCATGATGTAGCTTCGCAATACCCGGCAATCTATGTGAGTTTCCGTGGCTCGTCAATAAACCTTTTAAAATCATAAACTTACATTAAACAATGTGTGGTGTATGGTTTGTGGCAGCGAGCGAGCGAGTATCTACAAGATACAAAGGGCAATTGCTTTGCTCGCAACAGTGATGCGATTCTTTTAATCTAGCAGCGGGCAAGGCATTTCTACTTACTTATAACTGAAGCTTTAGCAGCAAAACCTTCCTGTGAGTAGCAGATCACTACCATGCGTAGCGTCCGTGCAGCGCATCGAGCTGTGTGGTACCACATGCATCCTGGGACTGACTAACTCCAAATGCAAAATCGCCCGACCGCCAGGCGTCTCTTTGACGTACGTCACCCGTGAGGTTTGAATTGACATCGTCTTCTTTACCCCCCGACCGCCTTTCCGCGCTGCAGTCCAAGCTAGAACTCTTGCGCAAGGCCGCCTCTGTCGGGTTTCTGATCATGGTCAGTGTTGGTGGCAGCGTGCTGCTGACCTATTTTGCACGCCACAGCGTCGGGTCGGGCGGCCTTTCAGTCGCCGATGCGATCGCGCTAGCGCTATTGGCGATGGCGTTCGGCTGGGTCGTCGGCGTCGCGCTCGGCTACGGGACTCTTGCTGCTTACCCTCTGGTGCGTTTGATTACGCGATGTCTGGCTCCAGTGCTTTCTAGGTGGGAGAAGTTCCGAATCAAGCGCAGGCACCAGAAGCTTGCCGCGACGTGGGAAGTGACGGCGATAGGGCCGCCGGTTCAATTGGAGTGGGATGCGGGGAATGAATTGATGTTGGTAATTGGATCCGCGGCACTGGCGTTCTTAGGCGTCATCGCGTATTACGCAGCGTGGGAAGGGCGGCTGTTGATCCTTGCTATGGTGGTGGCCGGTGGATGGCTGTCCATTTTTGCGTTTGGCACGTTGAGACCGGTTTACTGTCGTTGGCCGCGCTCGCAAACGCACGGCTGGTTCGACGTTTGGTTTGAACAGCTGCCGCGGCGCCTTCAAATTATCATCGTAAACTGTGTCGTGGTGTCCGGAATCCTATTGCTTGTAGGTGGCACGCTTGAAGACAGCGCGATGGTTGCAGCTGGCTTTCGCAAGCACGACGTCTCGATCTATGTCGGCAAGGACGCGTTTGCCAAGTTTAATGACACGGCGCAGCGCCTGGGACTGACTGTTAACGCTTGCGAACCTATCACTTCCGATACCGACATCATCCATCATGTTGACATTCTATGGCACCAGATAGGTACCAACGGGCTGTTGCGCTATCCGAGCCAACCGCTGCTCCGTGCGCAGGATGCCAGTCTGCCGCGTGCGCAGTTTCGCATCGAAGTGAGAAACGACCAATTGCAAGTGGTTGACGAACAAGCGACGCCATCGCGTTGCAGTGAGCTGTCGACGCTTGCTCTATTTGACGGCAAATTTAATATCCGCCCGCAAAGCGAACTTGTATTAATGCAAGAACTTGCTTGGTTAGCGCACATTCCCGCGAACCACTATGTGGAAGTCGTGGTGCATGGCGCGCCAGCCACGGCATCGCCATCCGAAGTGTCCCGCAAGACCATCCTGCAGGCGGCGGCGCTGCGAACGTGGCTAGCCAACCGCCTTCAGATCGATTCCAAACGCATCGTGGGGACCGGTCTTGGCGATCAATTTCCAAAGCAGGCGTGTACTGCGGTGCCTCCGCTTGTCAGGCAGCGCTGTATAAACAGCTCACGGCGCGTTGAAATCCGTGTCCGACCTGAGGCTGAACGGCCCGATCAAGGCGCGTCGGATATGGCGCCAAACGATGGAGTACCAACAAATCCCGGCGCGTTGGGTTAGATCCGCCAACAGATACCGCTCTGTTTGAGAAATTTTGGAATCTTCAACAAGACAATGTGAAGTGTTCACATGTCTCGGGTTCGTTCTTCGGGTTCGTATGGGGGCAGCTCAACAGCGAGGTTATTCACCAGGACGGGGACACATTTGATGTTTGGTCGATATTGCCAGTGAATCTCAGTATGGAAATCATCTCAGCCGGTTTGGAAGGGGAACAGCTAAGAAAATACACACAGAGTGTTGACGTAAATATGCAAGAATTAACTTCCTGGAGGGCATGTGCGCCTGATGCGTCATTGCAGACCGGATCGGCGGGCGTACTCGCCATAGCCTTGCTATCAGACACATCACTGTGAAGAAGAAAGGGGAGGTAGATGGCCGGCAAAGACTTCCTGAATATCTTTGTTGACACGGAATTTACTGACTTGGTGGACCCGGTGCTGATATCACTCGGGATGGTTAGTGATCGCGGTGAAGAACTGTACATTGAGGTTCCCTACCCGAAGGAAAAGTGCAGTGCCTTCGTGCGCGAGACGGTATTGCCACTGCTTGGCCGGGAACCTCATGCCGCCATCGCACTGGATGATGCGTATCTCCATATCCATAAATGGCTTGAGATCGTTAGGCGCGGCAACGAAGACATCTTCCTTTGCACGGACTATCACGTCGACTGGGAATTGTTCTGCAAACTGATGGACAATCGTCCGCCTGCGTGGGTCCATCACAAGCCAGTTGCGCAGGACATTAACGAGTTACTGCTGTACTCGTTTCACAAACGAACCGGCTTGCCGGAACATCACGCGCTATACGATGCGCGGGCAAACCAGTACGCATACCGGCAGCAACCTAGTCTGCCAGCTCGCTAAAACGTACCCCCCGGAGAAGCAGTTCCGGATACAGGTAATGACGCCTCGCACACCGGAACGGTCAACGTCCGCTGTGCAGCGCATTGCAGATGCACAGGGGAGGGCAGAAACCGGCCAGAAGCAGCCGTTCACGAAGCTGTGTCTGCAGTGTCTTCCGTCACGCGTCCACGAGCAACACCAAGCAAACCGGCTAGCCTCGATATCTCACCGCGTCGACAAATGCGGAAAAGGCTGGGGAAGCCTGCCGCCTGTGCGGGTAGTACAAGTGAAAGCCCTGGAAGTACGGGCACCATTCGGCCAGGACTTCCTTGAGGCGGCCATCGGCGAGATAGGGCGCAGCGAACGCTTCGGGCACATAGGCTAACCCGATTCCATCCAGCGCACTGTTGAGCATGTGGACGACGCTGTTGTAGACGAGTTGCCCTTCGCCCTTGACGGTAAAGGCTTTCCCGTCCTTCTCGAATTCCCACGCATAGATCGCGCCCGACGGCCTGTGCCGGATATTGATGCATGCGTGATTGGTCAGGTCGTAGGGGGTGGCGGGCGGAGGATGACGTTCGAAATACGCCGGGGAGCCGACTACCGCGAGGCGCCAATCAGGACTGATGCGAACGGCAATCATGTCTTTGCTGATCGCTTCGCCCAGGCGTATGCCGGCGTCGAATCGCTCTTCGACGATGTTGGTGAATCCGTAGTCGACGAAGAGCTCCAGGGTGATGTCCGGATAGCGTTTCAGGAACGACGCGAGCACCGGCCGTAAATACAACTCGATGGCATCGTCGGAGCAAGTAATCCGAATCGTTCCGGCAGGTTTCTCGCGCAGTTCTCCAAGCGCTTCCAACTCAGCGGCGATCTGGTCGAACAGCGGAGCAATGGAGCGCATCAGTCTGTCGCCGGCCTCCGTCGGCGCGACATTCCTGGTCGTGCGTGCCAGTAGTCGCACGCCCAGCCTTTCCTCGAGTGCCCTGACCGTATGGCTCAGCGCGGACGGCGTGATGCCTAGTCTGGCTGCAGCCTTGGTAAAGCTTTGCTCCTGCGCTACAGCGAGGAAAGCTTGCAAGTCGTCTACTTTTGTCGGTGGCATTGCTGAATTTTTCTCACAACCTCATCAAGATTGTACGGGTTTATCCCGGCTATGCGCGCAGGCGAGAATTTGGGCCATGACAAAAGCATCTGGCAAAGGCACAAATTCATGACCGACCACGTTCTCGACGCCCGGAGAGATAGGGCCCCTGCGCATACTGGCACCGAAGATCGCCAGGCTTTCTGGAGCGGCGTCTTCTCGATGACGCTGTGCGTCTTCGCGCTTATTGCTTCGGAATTCATGCCGGTGAGCCTGCTCACTCCGCTGGCCGCCGACCTCCACGTCAGCGAGGGCCTGGCAGGCTACGGCATCGCCATCTCCGGCGCCTTCGCGGTGCTGACCAGTCTTTCCATCTCGACGCTCGCGGGTTCAATGAACCGCAAGACATTGCTGCTGTTGTTAACGGGAGTGATGTGCGTGTCGGGGCTGATCATCGGCCTGTCCTCCAATTATGTGGTGTACATGATCGGCCGCGCCCTGATTGGTGTGGTGATTGGCGGGTTCTGGTCGATGTCGGCCGCGACAGCCATGCGCTTGGTGCCTCCCCAAAGCGTGTCGAAGGCGCTGGCGATCTTCAACGGCGGCAACGCACTGGCGACCGTGGTAGCCGCCCCGCTCGGAAGCTATCTCGGCGGAATCATCGGTTGGCGTGGAGCCTTTCTTTGCCTGGCGCCGCTCGCGCTGATCGCCATGGCTTGGCAATGGCTCAGCCTGCCGTCCATGAAGGCCGCGCCGCGCCCGGAAGCTCCGGCCCACGTGTTCAGCCTGCTGAAACGTCCGGTGGTCGCGCTGGGCATGCTGGCGGTCGGCATTTTCTTCATGGGCCAGTTCATGCTGTTCACCTATGTGCGGCCCTTCCTGGAGACCGTCACTGGCGTGGACGTGCGCATGCTCTCGATGATTCTGTTGGTGCTCGGCGTCGCCGGCTTTGCCGGCACGGTGTTGATCGGGGGATTCCTGAAAGCGGGCTTGTACCGGACCCTGATCGTCATCCCGCTCATCATGGCCGCCATCGCAGTGGCCCTGATCGCCTTCGGCACGTCGACCTCTGCAGTCGCTGTACTACTGGGTGTCTGGGGGCTGGTGGCGACGGCCGCCCCGGTCGGATGGTGGGCCTGGCTGGCTAAATCGCTGCCCAAGGACGCGGAGGCCGGCGGCGGTCTGATGGTGGCCGCAGTCCAGCTCTCCATCGCGCTGGGTTCGACGATCGGCGGCGTGCTCTTCGACGAAAGCGGTTATCGCGCCACGTTCGCAGCCAGCGCTGCCTTGCTGCTGATGGCCGCGGCCCTGGCTTTCCTGACCGCGCGAACCGAGCAGACAAAGACCGCCTAATTTTTTATCAGCCGACAGCGAGTATCTCAATGACAGTCAAAGCCTACGGTGCCAACGCGGCAACCGAACCCCTGCAAGCCATGGACATCACCCGTCGTGCGCCCGGCGCCCACGACGTGCAGATCGACATCGCCTTCTGCGGCGTATGCCATTCCGACATCCATCAAGTCCGCGCCGAATGGGCCGGTACGCTCTACCCGTGCGTGCCCGGACACGAGATTGTCGGACGCGTGTCGGCGCTGGGCGCGCACGTGTCGGGCTTCAAGATCGGCGACTTGGTCGGTGTCGGTTGCATCGTCGACAGCTGCAAGCACTGCGACGACTGCGACGCCGGCCTGGAGAACTACTGCGACCATATGGTCGGCACCTACAACGGCCCCACGACGGATGCCCCCGGCCACACGCTGGGCGGTTATTCGCAACAGATCGTCGTCCACGAACGCTATGTGCTGCGCATTCGGCATCCGGAGGCGCAATTGGCCGCCGTCGCGCCGCTCCTGTGTGCCGGCATCACCACTTGGTCGCCGCTGCGCCACTGGAAGGCGGGGCCGGACCGAAAGGTAGGTGTGGTCGGTATCGGCGGACTGGGGCATATGGGCATCAAGCTTGCGCGCGCACTCGGTGCGCATGTGGTGGCGTTCACTACTTCTGAATCCAAGCGCGCGGCGGCCCTGGCGCTGGGTGCGCACGAGGTCGTCGTCTCCCGTCACGCCGAGGAAATGGCGACCCATGCCAAAAGCCTCGACCTGATCCTGAATACCGTCGCGGCCCCACATGACCTCGATGCCTTCCTTGCCTTGCTCAAGCGCGATGGCACGATGACCCTGGTGGGCGCCCCCGCGTCGCCGCATCCTTCGCCGCAGGTGTTCAACCTCATCATGAAGCGCCGCAGCCTGGCCGGCTCGATGATCGGCGGCATTCCCGAAACACAGGAAATGCTGGATTTCTGCGCCGAGCACGGCATCGTGGCTGACATCGAGCTGATCCGGGCCGACGAAATTAACTATGCCTACCAGCGGATGTTGATGGGCAACGTCAAATACCGCTTCGTGATCGACACCGCAACCCTTGCTGCCTAAAGGCAGATTTCCAGGAGAAATTCACGATGAATGAGCAGAGCGAAACCGGCAACGCTATTGCACGTCGAGAGGCGCCGGACGCCGGACGCCGCAACTTGCTGAAAATGACGGGAGCCGGCATCGCTGCCCTTACCGTTGGGGCGATCGCCACGGAGGAAGCGTCCGCGCAGGCACGCGTACAACTTGCCGACAAATGGGATAAAACTTTCCCCAAGAGCGAGAAGGTGGACCATAAAAAAGTCAGCTTCAAGAACCGCTACGGCATAACTCTGGTTGCCGACTTGTACCAGCCGAAAAGTGTAGGCAGCAAGCTGGCAGCGCTCGTCATCAGCGGTCCGTTCGGCGCTGTAAAGGAGCAGTCATCCGGTCTTTATGCGCAGACGATGGCGGAGCGCGGATTCGTCACGCTGGCGTTCGACCCATCCTATACCGGAGAAAGCGGTGGCGAACCGCGCAATGTCGCGTCTCCGGACATCAACACCGAGGACTTCAGCGCGGCGGTGGATTACGTCGGTTTGCTGCCATTCGTTGATCGTGAGCGCATTGGCATTATCGGCATTTGCGGCTGGGGCGGCATGGCACTGAACGCCGTCGCTGTGGACAAGCGCGTGAAGGCCGTCGCGGTAAGCACCATGTACGACATGACGCGCCTCATGTCCAAGGGTTACAACGACAGCGTGACCCCGGAACAGCGCTCGCAGACGCTGGAGCAATTGGGCCGCCAGCGTTGGCAGGATGCGAGAAAAGGAACCCCCGCCTACGGACCGGTCATGAACGAGCTGAAAGGCGGCGAAGCGCAATTCCTGGTGGACTACCACGACTATTACAGGACGCCGCGCGGTTTCCATTCGCGGGCGGTCAACTCGAACGGCTCGTGGACGCTTACCACGCCGCTGTCGTTCATGAACATGCCGATCCTGACCTACATCGCGGAAATTTCGCCGCGTCCGATCCTGTTCATCCACGGTGAAAAAGCGCACTCGCGCTATTTCAGCGAAACCGCCTTCGCCGCCGCGGCGGAGCCAAAGGAACTCATGATTATCCCGCGGGCCAACCACACAGATCTGTACGACCGCGTTGACGTGATTCCATTCGAAAAGCTGACTGCTTTCTTCAGCGCTCACTTGGCGTAGACCGGCTGGGATAACGGCGGACAAACGCGATCAAGCCTCAAGGCGAAGAGTACAGGGAGCAGGCTATCGCACTGCCGGCCTGCCCCAGGCTCCCAGCGAAGCGCTCGTTCAAACTGACCACGTCCGTCGCTCTACTGGGTACTAATCGGTCGAGAAAGCGGGACTAACCGTCGCGAAAATTAATGTGCACACCGATGTGCAGCAATTTGGAGTATGGAAAATGAGATTGCCATTCAACTCGCTACTGGCCTATGAGCGTGCCGCGTTACTGGAGGCGCTCCGCAGGGACATGCGATCCGAGCTAGAAAAGGCAAATACCGACAGAAGGTGGGCAGCATGGCACACGAAAAACGCGCGGACAACAAAGCGGCTACTTGAAGCTCTAAATCCGAAGCGAAATCAACCGCAGCGCGATGCCCCAATAAGAAGCTACGCGACCGAGAGGCCAGCTCGCCGTGAACGGACAAAGGAGACTGCAGCTCCCTGCTATTTAAACCTGAGCCTGCTTGCCGATACCTGTTTATTGCCAGCCAGTCGTTATATTGACACTGCAAGCGCCGGTTGCGCAGCTTCGTCATGTTAAATCGGTCTCTCGCCTCCACCGTTTCGCCCAGCACCGCGTCATTTGCGGTGTCCCTCCTGCCGATACTAGTTCTGACGTTGATTGTCTTCATGGTGACGGGCCTGGCCATGCCGGTGCTACCGCTGCATGTGCACGATGGACTTGGGATGGGTACCGTGATGGTCGGGCTTGTCACCGGCGCCCAGTTCGCCGCAGCCTTGGTGTCGCGCGTATGGTCAGGACACGTTTCAGACACGCACGGTGCCAAGCGAGCGGTCGTGATCGGCATGGTGGCCGCCGTTGCCGCTGGTTTGGTGTATTCCGTATCGCTGCGCGTCACAGCGGCCCCGGTTTTGGCAGCGTGCATCCTGCTTGCCGGCCGAGCGCTGCTGGGCGGGGCCGAGAGTTTCATTATTACCGGTACATTGAGCTGGGGGCTGGCATTAGCCGGGCCGAAGAATACCGGCAAGGCGATTGCCTGGATCGGCATGGCGATGTATGTCGCGTTTGCCATCGGCGCGCCGATCGGCACGGCCTTGTATGCCCGCTTCGGCTTCGGAGCCATCGCGCTCGCGACGTCGGCGTTCCCACTGGCAGGGTTGCTGCTGGTGGTTCCGCTGCGCGCGCCCGCTCCTTCAGGGCAGGTTCGTCCGTCGTTCACCCGTATCGTCAGCGCAGTCTGGATGCCCGGCGTCGGACTGGCCCTTGCCAGTCTGGGGTTCGGCGCCATCACGACGTTCATCTCGCTCCTGTACTCGACGCGCGGCTGGGATGCCGCCTGGCTGGCGTTTTCCGGGTTCAGCGGCGCCTTCGTCATCGCGCGCTTGTTCTTCGGCCACCTTCCGGATGTCCTCGGAGGTGCACGAGTTGCGCTGGTAAGCCTGCTGCTGGAAGCCGCAGGACAAACGCTCATCTGGACCGCGCCGGGACCGGTGCTCGCGCTCACGGGCGCAGTGCTGACCGGTTTTGGCTATTCGCTGGTGTATCCCGCCTTTGGCATCGAAGCGATGCATGCGACGCCGCCGGAGAGCCGCGGGCTGGCCATGGGGGCGTATACCGCCTTCCTCGACCTTGCACTCGGCGTATCCGGTCCGGTGTTGGGCTGGATCGCCAGTGGTGCGGGAATCGCGTCGGCGTTCCTGGCGAGCGCGCTGATGGTTCTCGGCGCAACGATGATTGCGGTCCGCCTGTCGCGAGCACGCTGACCCTTACAACCTGTAATGAGCTGAAAGGAAGCAAAACATGGACATCAAACGATGCGGATCGCAACCCTCTGCCAAGGGGCCGGAGGACTGGTTCACAGGCAATGTGCGTATCGATCCGTTGTTCCAGGTGGAGGAGCCGGCACGCACGTCCGGCGCCAGTGTCACCTTCGAGCCCGGCGCCCGCACGGCCTGGCATACCCACCCGCTAGGTCAGGTATTGATCGTCACTTCCGGCTGCGGCTGGACCCAGTGCTGGGGCGAACCGGTCGTGGAGATTCGGGCCGGTGATGTGGTCCGCTGTCCTCCAGGCCACAAGCATTGGCATGGTGCCACCCCGACGACGGCCATGACGCATATCGCAATCCAGGAAGCCCTCGACGGCAAGGCGGTCGACTGGCTGGAGAAGGTCAGCGATGAACAATACCTGGCCGGACCACAGGGCAAATAGGAGGACGCCATGCCGCACGTCATCGTGAAGCTGTGGCCCGGGAAGTCGGAGCAGCAAAAGCAATGCCTTGCAGATGCAATCACCGAGGCCGTGACAACCGTCCTGCGATACGGTGAGGATTCGGTTTCAGTTGCTTTCGAGGAAGTCACGGCACAGGACTGGACCGAGAAGGTGTACAAGCCGGACATCCAGGCGAAGTGGGACCAGGTCTACAAGAAGCCGGGCTATGAACCGTTTTAGACGACGCAACTGCCGTTGACTGGTGGTCCGTCTGAACTGGAGTCACATCATGAGCGACAACATTGAAAACAAAGTGGCCGCCATTACCGGGGCGAGCACCGGACTGGGCGAGGCCACCGCGCGTCACCCCGCAGTGCAGGGTGCCACCGTCGTGCTGGGCGCCCGCCGGGTTGAGCAGATCCGGGCCTTGGCAAAAGCCCTGACCGACAACGGGCAAGGCGCTCGCCATGGAAGCCGACGTCATTCACGCCGAGCAGCTTAGGTGGCTGGTCGACGCCGACGTGCAGGATACGGCCGCATTGGCGTGAAGATCAACAACGCCGGTCTCATGCCGCAGTCACTGCTTGAACAGATGAAGGTCGTGCTGACTCCTTCGCTTGGGCAGTCACGTTCGCGGGTAGCCAGCCCGAGGACGTGTACGTGGACGTGGACGTGAATGAGATTTTGTTCCGTCCGACCGTCCAGATGCTGTAGCGCCGCTGCTTTTATGTGAACGATCAAGGAGAAATGATGAAATTACTGACTACCGCAGCCGTGTCCCTAGCCGTGCTTGCTTCGAGCGTGTCTTACGCTGCGGAACCCACATTGTCGAGTCCGGCTACATCGGAGCCGACGCAAGCCGGCACATCGCAAGTCGTCATTCGGGCCGGCTCCAAGCCTTCCAGCAAGGGCGCCGCCGAAACGTTCACCGGAAATGTCCAGATCAACCCGCTGTTCCCGGCGGGTGCGCCTGCGTCATTTTCGGGCGGCGCAGTGACCTTTGAGCCAGGCGCGCGCTCGGCCTGGCATACCCACCCTGCTGGCCAGCTGCTGATTGTAACGAACGGGACTGGCTGGACGCAGCAATGGGGTGGCGCCGTCGTGGAGCTCCATCCGGGCGATGTCGTCTGGTGCCCGCCGGGCGTCAAGCACTGGCATGGCGCGACGCCCACGAGCGCCATGACGCATGTCGCGCTGACGGGAACTGTCAATGGCAAGAACGTCGCATGGCTGGAAAAGGTCACCGACGAGCAATACCGGAAATGAGTCCAGTAACGCATCGGGGAAAGAGGAACGCGATGAAAGCATCCGCTGCTGTTGCAACGCTGTTGCTAGTCACGGCTGCCTCCGGGTATGGACAGCCGCTGAATTCGGGAAGAGGAGCAAGGACGATGACATCATCGAATGATGTCCGGGCAGTTGCCCCGGCATTGGAGCAGTACACGAAAGATCGCCTTCTTGGCGATGTATGGAAGCGTCCCGACTTGTCGCCGCGGGACCGCAGCATTGTCACGGTGGCGGCGCTGATCGCTCGCAACCAGACGGCCGAGATGCGATATCACCTCAGCCTAGCGCTCGACAATGGCGTCAAGCCGGGTGAAATTTCGGAAATCATTACCCATCTGGCCTTCTATTCCGGCTGGGGCAATGCGATGGCCGCGGTGGGCGCGGCCAAGGACGTTTTTGCCAGCCGCCATATCAAGGCGGACCAGCTGCCTTCTGCCTCGGAGAAGCTCCTGCCCCTGGATGAGGCCACCGAGGCAAAGCGCGCGGCGCGGGTCGAACAGGATTTCGGAGCGGTTGCTCCAGGTGTGGTTAAGTACACCGGCGAGGTCTTGTTCCGCGACCTATGGCTGCGTCCGGGCCTCGCGCCGCGTGACCGTAGCCTGGTGACCGTCAGTGCACTGGTCGCGTCCGGCCAGGTCGCACAAATCCCGTATCACCTCAACCGTGCGATGGACAACGGCCTGACGCAGGCGCAAGCCTCGGAGGCACTTACGCAGTTGGCGTTTTACGCCGGCTGGCCAAACGTCTTCTCAGCACTGCCGGTAGCGAAAAGCGTGTTTGAACAACGTCGCGGCCAAGCTCCGGCCAAGTAGCATGTTCCGCGGGCCGGATGCGAACTGGGTACCGCGGGCATGCTTTCCGCGCTGGCCGGCGCCGCGCGAATCAAGGAGATAGCGGAATGAACTGCCACTGCTCGACCCCGACACTGCGCGAACTGTGCTTGCTGCTCGGACTGTTAATGGTCGGCGCCTGCCAGGCCGCAGCGACCCCGATACCCCGTCCCGCCACGACGGCAGTCTCTGAGAAACCCAAGGAGTTACGCATGTGGATGACCATCAACGAACGTCGCTTTGCCTTCACCCTTGCCGACAACGACGCCGCGCGTGCACTCGCAGCGCAATTGCCGCTCACGCTGAACATGGAAGAGCTTAACGGCAATGAGAAGCATGCTAGGTTGCCGACATCCCTGCCTGCCAATGCGAGCCGGCCGGGAATCATCCGTAATGGCGATCTTATGCTCTACGGCTCGGACACTCTCGTCGTCTTCTATTCGACTTTCAACTCGATGTATTCCTACACCCGCCTTGGACGAGTAGACGATGCTGCCGGCTTAGGCCAGGCACTTGGGTCGGGAAGTGCGCGAGTTACTTTTTCCGCGCAGTAGACGTTCGGCTACCCATTCGCATGCTTACCCTGCGAATGATTGCTTTCCGGAGTCGATTACTTCCGCTTCGGGTCGATGTGAGCCGACGGCCCAGTGTCCGGTTTAGGGCGGATTGCTGCCGGGTGCGGCATTTCTCTCTCCCCAAGCTGCCTTCCCAGCGTGTCCACAATGAAGCTCCTATCAATGAATGAGAGGAGTTCATCATGGACGCACAGTTTGGTCAAACGGTACATCACGTTCCTTGGAATAAGGGACGCCTTACAGGACAAAAGGCACCGCTGAAGCAACAGGAAATATGGGCGGTTCGTATCCGCTTGCAGCTCGCGCACCGCGTACGTGACTTGGCGATGTTCAATCTTGCTATCGACAGCAAGTTGCGCGCTTGCGATCTGGTTCGTTTGCATGTTGCCGATGTGGCGCAGGGAAGCAACGTGCTCAGGCGCGCAATGGTGCTGCAGCAAAAGACTGGCCGGCCAGTGCAGTTCGAGATTACGGAGCAGACCCGTCAAGCCGTCACCGACTGGCTCGCACACGCGCAGCTGAAAAGCGGCGACTACTTGTTCCCCAGTCGGATATGGCGCTCGCCCCACTTATCGACACGCCAGTACGCCCGCATTGTGGATGGCTGGATCGCCTCGATTGGTCTGGACACGGCCGCGTATGGAACCCATACCATGCGACGAACCAAGGCGACGCTGATCTACCGGCGGACGAAGAATCTGCGGGCAGTGCAGCTGCTGCTCGGACATACGAAACTGGAAAGCACCGTGCGCTACCTCGGTATCGAGGTGGATGATGCACTGGAGATTGCCGAGCAAACGGAAGTGTAGGACTCACGCCTAGACAGCGGCGCCTGGCACAGCGGTATAGTCAGCGTCCGCTGTGCAGCGCATTGCGGATATGCGGAAGCGGGCGGAAACCGGCCAAGTGCGGACGTCGGCTGAAGCCGCCAAATTACTTATCCAAGCGACCAGCATATATTGTGGTCGACCCCACTCTTACTGGGCTGCAACTCGCAGCGCGAACTTGTTCGGTGACGTGCGGCCATCACGAGCTGGGTACGCCATCAAACGTTCCCGGCTTATTCCGGTGCCGTGCATACAGCGCGGCCCGATCCGGAAAAATAGCGCTTGCTATTACTTCTTTACCGGCGCAATGTGGCACAACACGGTGCATCTATCTACCCGTCTTCGCATCGGCATGTGACAAACCATTCAGACGGATTTCTCGTTCGAGGAGCCGTCATGAGCATTCCCTCCACCGAATATCGCGGCTACGAACTGCGCGCTTACTTCGAAAAGATTTTCCCGACGTGCCACGATCCGTACGCCCGTGGCGCGAAAGAATTCACATCGGTCGTCATGATCGACACGATTCCCCCGACGCCGGGATTGTCAAGACGCTATGTGACCATCTTTCACGACCGTTATCCAGGGACGCCCGAGGAGGCGATTGCCATGGCCATGCAATTTGGTAAGGGCATTGTCGATGGTCACGTCAATGCCCGTTCCCTTTAAGCTCGAGCCGAGTGCCGAACATGCATTCCGCCGTCTGACGATGCCTATGGATATGCCGTACGTAGGGCGCCGCGTCGAACGCATGCGGTGACGCCCCGTGCGTTGCCCGACGTCGCTGCAATCAAGTCCATCCGAGACCTCCATTGCGGCGGCTGCATGCACCCGACGCCAAGGAGCACTGAAATGCCTGAACACCGCTCGCCATGGCAAGCGAAATATCATTCGCTTCTCGCCTCCATGCATGCGTCGCTGTTGCGCGACGGCGTGATCCGGTTGTGGCGTCCCGGTCGGCAACTCACTTCACCGGATGAGACAACGGCCGACCAGCAGCTTCGTAACGACGTCAACGACGAACTGCGTTGCGACCCTGCGCTCCATACCCATTCGGTCGTGGTGGAGGCGGACAAAGGCCTTGTCACGCTCACCGGTAGCGCCGAAGACCAGCATGAAAATGCACTGATCGAAGCCGCAGCCTGGCGTATCGCAGGTGTGACGAGCCTGTCGAATCGACTCCGTCTCGCCGAACCAAGCACCTGTGCTCCGCAGGATGAAGACATCAGGCAAGCCAGCGAAGATGTCCTTAACACGCCTGGACTGCTATCTGGTCACGCGATCGCGGTATCGGTGTCCGCCGGATGGGTCATGTTGACCGGCAATGTCGCCCGAGGCGAGCAGCGCTCCAAAGCAGAAGAGGCGATCAGCCGGGTACCGGGCGTGCGCGGCATCAACGGTCAAATCACGGTTCGGCCCGCGGTCATGGAGGAACAGATCCGGGCAAAGATCGTTGCGGCACTGGGCGACACGCGAACGCCGCAATGGCCGCGAATACATCTCGTTGTCAGCCGGCGTCATGTGTTGGTGGCAGGATTCGTCTTTTCGCTTGGCCAGCACCGCGCTGTCATCAATGCCGTTCGGTCCTGCGAGGGCGTGCAGCAGGTCATCGACGAAATCCAATTGACGGATGCCTGACGCTGGTGCGGCTCATCTGACTTTCTCGTGGGGCAAAAGCCGATCAAATTCTTGCTTCACGACCTTGTAGCACTCGCAGACCCTCGCTTCCAGGCCGGCCCGGTCGAGGACCGTGATGTGGCCACGACGGTATCGGACGAGTCCGGCCTTTTGCAGTTTTCCCGCCGCTTCTGTCACACCCTCGCGCCGGACACCGAGCATGTTCGCGATCAGCTCCTGCGTCATCACGACTTCCTGCGATGGCAGCCGATCCAGGGTCAACAAGAGCCATCGACACAACTGCTGGTCCACTGAATGGTGACGGTTGCAAACGGCCGTCTGCGCCATTTGAGTCAGCAGTGCCTGGATGTACCGCAGTAGCAAATGCAGCAGCGGACCGGCGCGATTGAACTCGTCCTTGAAGACTTGCGCCTTGAGTCGATAGCCATGTCCGGCACTTCGCACGACCGCCCGGCTCGGCGTGGTTTCGCCGCCCATAAACAGCGCAATGCCAATGATGCCGTCATTGCCGACAACGGCGATTTCCGCGGAAGCGCCATCCTCCATCACGTACATGAGCGACACGATGCTTGTGGTCGGGAAATAGACGTACTTCAGATGGCTGCCAGACTCATACAAGACCTCGTCAAGCGGCATCGCCACATATTCCAGAGCGGGCTGCAAGCGCTCGAGGTCGGCAGCCGGCAGGGCGGCCAGAAGGAAGTTCTGCCGTGGTGAGTGGAAGTCCGACACGTGTGACTCCAAGGCAATGCGAACCAAAAACCCGATTGCACCGAGAAGGATATATCAGGACATTCCCGGCAGACGGCTATTGGAGTGCTGGATGCGTCGGAACAGTGATGGAGCTGGACGCTTTTGTCGCGCTATGTTCGCTTGCGTACGGACGTGCGACGGACGAGCACCATACAGTGGCCTGTCCATCACGTAATAAGCCTGCGAAGGAGAGCTGCCATGGAAGTTAGAAATCGCCTGACCGTGCCAAACGCACCAGGATTGCTACCGACACCGAGCATGAACGACGACAGGGCGCATCGTGAAGAGGCTTTGGACGAGGCACTCCGCTTCACGTTTCCCGCAAGTGACCCCATCGCAGTGGATTTTGTCCCCCCGGCAGAAGGCGTGCGATGACGGACGCCGCTTGCAGGCCTCTGGCGGGCGTCTCTGCTGCATGTGCGCCGGAAGCCCGCCGGCTGTTCGAACGTGACCGGCCAATGCCGCCTGTATCACCAACCGACTTGGCGGTTTGCATGGCTCGGGCATGTCAGCTGGTAGTTCGTTTGTGCCGACAGATGGGCGTAGCGAAAGACGGGGGCAAAAAATTGGGCTCACGCCGGCTTGAACCTTCGTGAGCCCGGTATCGCTGCTTGCTCTGGACTACAACGTTGTGCCTTGATGTGTCGAGTTTCCCGCTTCCGGCGAAACCGTATGACCGTAGATTCGGCCGAAGGTGACGTTCATGATGGCGACCTTAGCAGCAAAAAATACCTTCTCGCGAATGTTCATAAATCTCCAAGATTTTCCGGTAGTCGCCGATGTCATATCTGGCTTGAATAGCGTGCGCATGATGAACGTCCTTTCAATAAGGGTTATCGTGCCCTTGCCCCTTTCCGAAATCGGATCGGGGCCGAAAAGCATCCCACGCCGAGAGGGCGATGTCTGTGCGCCAGCACACGCAGAACGGTCGCAATTGCCATCCGCAAGATGCGCGGATCCGGCTCATCGCTATCGTCATCGCGGCCTGTGCCACTTGAACGGGCGCGCACTTATCCGTCATGGTCCGCCAAGCGTCAAGCGTTCAGCCGCGTGGCGCTAACACAGGCAAGCGCGACTGCGCCAAGTGCGTGGTTCGGGGGGCGGTGTGATAGGACCGCGACTTCGCGGCAAAGGAGGCAACATGTCATTTCACCAGTCTGTCGTTTGGGTCAGTCAAGAAAAAGCGCATGTGATGCACTTGGACCCGTCTTCGCCGACAGCAAAGACAATGGTCATCCAGTCGCAGCACCAGCTTGACCGGTTGGCGCACAAGAAGCACGCGACTGGGGGGCGACTTCATCATGAAGCGGAGCAGTTCTACGAACAGGTTTCCCTGGCGCTCTGGGGAACGTCCGAAGTCCTGGTCGTCGGTCCCGATACCGCAAAGGACGAACTCGTCGACCATATCAGGCGTTGCAATATGCCTTTGGCCGAACGGATATTGCACGTCGAGGCGCGCACGCGGCATACCGATCAGGAACTCATGGAATTTGCGCAGGAATTCTTCCGGAACGACGATCGGGAGGTGGTTCAACAAAATGATTTCGGTTGAGCGTTTCCTCGTGCGCACGGCGGCATGGCGTGATGCTGGCACGCAGAGCTGAAACAACGAGTCAAGCTCGATGAAGATCGGGTTTTCACGACCAGGGCAGTCATCGGGCGCCAAGTCAGCCGCATGACCGGGCTGATCCCTCCTAGCGTGGGACTACTGGCGTGTGGTGGCCGTATGGTGGTTCTAGTGATTTAAGAGATGCAGGAATTCGTCAGCGGGCACGGGTGAGCTAAAAAAATTGCCTTGCCCTTCCTCGCAGTTATGCGCGCTTAAAAAAGCAAATTGCTCCGGTGTCTCCACCCCTTCAGCGATAACCCTTTGTTTAAGGCTGGTGCCCATTCCAATAACCGCATTCACGATAATGCCGTTCTCCGTTCCGAGAGAGATATCCTGGACAAAGGACTTGTCGATTTTTAGGACGTCTATCTTAAATTGGCTTAGGTAGCTCAGGCTGGAATATCCGGTGCCGAAATCGTCGACCGCAATTCGTATTCCTTCTGCCTTCAGGGCATCAAGCACCTTCCGGCTTGACTCGACATTGCGCATCAATGCAGTTTCCGTCAGCTCGAGCTCCAGGGATGCCGGGTCTAAACCGGTTTCCCGTAGCATGTCACGCAGGAATTGGTAGAAGTCCTTGCTGCGGAACTCGATGGCCGAGATATTGACAGCGATGGAAAGCGGACGCATGCCGTTATCAAACCACGCTTTGGCTTGCGTGCAGGCTTGACGCAGCACGGACTGGCCGATTGGAACAATGAGGCCGCACTCTTCTGCAATCGGAATAAATGCGTCCGGCAATATGAGTCCCTTACTCGGGTGACGCCAGCGAATCAATGCTTCGACACCGGTAATTTCGCGGGACTTCAAATTCACCTTGGGTTGGTAATGCAGGACAAATTCGTTGCGCTCAAGGGCCAGTCGCAGGTCAGCCTCGATAGACTGCCGCTGAACGGCGCGCACATTCATTTCCTCTTTAAAGAACTGGAAGGTGGCGCGCCCTTTTTCCTTGGCGTGGTACATCGCAATGTCCGCGGATTTCACCAACGTATCCGTATCGCGTCCGTCAGCCGGATATAAACTGATGCCAATGCTCGTAGTGACGTGCAGCTCATGTCCGCCCAGATGATGTGGCTGCGCGAGCGCGCGCAAAATTTTTTCCGCTGCAGACATAGCGTCTTCCGCCTGCGTCTCTTCCAGCACCAAAATCACAAACTCGTCACCGCCCTGGCGGCTCACCGTGTCCGAATGGCGCACCTGGGCGACCAAGCGGTCAGCAACCGATTTCAAGAGCATGTCGCCAGTCGCGTGCCCGAGCGAGTCGTTAATATGCTTAAAGTTATCCAGGTCGAGATAGAGCAGTGCGAGACTAGCGCCGTGGCGTTCGGCATAAGCGATTGCCTGATTAAGGCGGTCAGTCAACAGCAATCGGTTCGGTAGCCCGGTAAGGTAGTCGTGCTGTGCCAGATGGGCCATTTTCTGCACCATGGCGTTCATTTCGGATGTGTCGTGAAACGTCACTACCGCCCCTATCACGTTGGCACGCTGATTAAAAATAGGCGCCACCGAATCTTCAATTGGGGTCTTGTATCCGTCCTTTCGAACCAAGACGGAGTTGGCGTACAGTCCCATGGGCTTCCCTTGCTGCATCACAAGGTCGACCGGGTTGCGTGCCGGCTCCAACGTGGTTCCGTCGACGAGGTTTAATATCTCAGCCACCGGCCGACCCATTGCGTCATCGCGTACCCAGCCAGTTAAGCGCTCTGCTTCCTTGTTGAGGTACGTGACGTTCCCAGCGACATCAGTGCTCAAGACGCCGTCGCCGATGGACTCTAATGTGACACGCGCCCGCTCTCGTTCGGCAAAGAGCGCGTCTTCCACCCGTTTGCGATGGACGACATTGCGCAATGCCTGCGGTACCAGAGAAGTGCGAAAGTACCCCTTGGTCAAAAAGCCCTGTGCTCCGCGTTGTACCGCTTCAACTGCAAGTTCGTCGTCTTCCGCCGGGCTGAGAGTCACAATTGGTATCGGGGACGCCTCCTTAAATAACACGTCGAAGGTGGCAATGCCTTGGCTATCCGGTAGGAACAAATCCACCAGGATGATATCGATTTCGCCTTGTTTGACGCGCGTGATTCCATCAGATAGTGAACGTACCCATTCAGTAGCAAACGGGCCGTCTTCTGCCGTCTCGAGCGTATTACCGATGACTTGTGCGTCCTCCGCCCCGCCTGTGATTATCAAGACCGTATTCGACACGTGTCCTCCTTTCAATCAAGCAGCCGAGTCATTTCCGGTCAACACTCCACAGTTCCAAAAGGGAGGAAGCGCAGTTCGGTGTAATGAACGGAAAGAAATTCGACTCCAACAGTGTTGGTAAATTCAAATGCTCATATCAAGTTGCTTTGTGCACGCGACGAGTCACTCAGAAGGACTGCGGGCCCTGTAGCCGGGCAAGAGGAAGGGGGCGGCTGGTAGCAGCAGAAGGTCCGCATTGTCGTCGACCAATTGCACCCTGTGTCGGCACTCACACAGTGTCGGCGCACTTCCTGGCGCAACGGCACTAGACTACGCCGGAGGTGGCCGCGCCGTAAGGGTTATAGCAGCGCATCCTGCCACAATCGACAATCGCTCTACGCCATACGCGACCACCCACCCTGGTCGATTGGGCCGTTGCTTGATTTCCCGGGCGGTGGGTATCTCAGCGCTTCAAGGTTTGCGGGAGAACCGGCGACGTTTGCCTCATTGGGGTCATTCAATCCCGAGTCAACATATGCCTCGGCATAAGCTCGCGTAGCAGGCATACCAGCGTGCGGAATTCATCGGGCCGCGCGATGGGGGCGTGGGCCCCGAGCGCCCGTGCCTCCGCGAACACCGGACCATCCAGTGCCGAAGAAAAGAGGACAACCGGTGTGCCAGCGAATGCGGGGAGGGTGCGCATGCGCCGCAAAACGTCCAGGCCGCTCAGGAACTGCAGCTTCATGCCGAGAAAAACGATGGAGACAGGACCCGGATTGCCTTCTGCGTTCGACGCTTCTTCAAACCACCGCACGGCTTCGGCGCCATCATTGGCGACCGCGAGGATATGGTCGATTCCGATTTCTTTAAGGGCGAGCGCTATCAGCTCGATGTCACGGGCGAATTCTTCGGCAACGAATACAACGGGTCTGGTCATTCTTCAACGCGCGAAGGATTAAGACGACGGTGGATGCGTGCCCGAATTTTACCGGAGGCGAACGCGCTGGGCAGCAATGAAGGCCGCTCGCATTTGCCTCGAACCGATTGCGCAACGTGGTGTCCCTTTTGTAAGGGGCCATGCATTGCGAATTCTTATAATGGCTTATTTTGAGAAACCGGTAGCAAACCTCCCTGACGGAACCGGGCCGCCAGACATAGTCCAACGCAAGGTTTTATTAGTCGACGACAATCTTGACCTTCTCGGGCTTGCCATCGACATTCTCCAAATCCTCGGCCACGAAGTTATCGGGGCTAATAATGCGGAAGAAGCACTCGACGCGCTGCGCTTGGCACCCGACATACAGGTGCTTATCAGCGATGTAATGATGCCGGGCATGAGCGGAATTGAGCTGGGCCGGCAGGCGCGGCTGCTATACCCCAGACTGCTTGTGCTGTTGGTATCAGGACGTGCCGACCTGGTTGCCGCCGAGGTTAGATCCAACGACTTCGACTTCCTTCCCAAACCCTACCGTATCGCCGACGTCGAGACGTATCTGGCGCGATCTTAGCCGCCTGCGGCGCTGGCCGATGCCTTCGCCTTGCGAGGAAGCCGGACGATAAAGGTGGTCCCGTCAGCGTCGTTCGAGGTCACGGCAATCGTACCGCCATGCGCCTCGGCAATCTCGCGCGCGATGTACAGTCCCAGACCCAAGCTGGTCCGCGGGCGGACGTCCGTCTCATTGACTGGCAGCTGAATCAGCGGCGCAAAGATGCAAGCAAGGGAGGCTGCGGGAATCGCAGGTCCGTAGTTGTGGACCTTGACCACGATGTCGTCTGCCTCAGCGTGCACAGCTAATGTCACCGGCGACTCCTTTTGCCCGTACTGGCCGGCGTTACAAAGCAGGTTGTTGAGCAGTTGCTGGACCCGGACGCGGTCGAGCGTACCCGTCAATTCCGCACCAAGGTCCGTCCCGAAGCGGTGGTCCGGATGAAGGACGCTCGCTGCGTCAATCGCTGCCTGACACATATCTCTTAAGTCGATCGGTTCGCACTTGAGCGGAATGCCGCTTCCAAGATGCTTGCGCGCATAGCCGAGCAGGTTCTCCACCATCGAGCTCATGAATATCGCGCTGCGTTTGACGTTGGCACCGACTTGCGCGGCTTTCTTCTGTTCGAGGTTTGGTCGAGCGAACAGGTCTCCCGCCAAGGTGATAGTCGACAACGGCGTGCGCAGGTCATGCCCCAGGATGGCAAGAAACAAGTCACGGGTGTACTCGGTCCGGTTGGAGAACGCCACGACGGACTCGGCCAAGGCTTGGTCAACCGCTTCATTGAAGCGCATGAGTTGATTGACGGTGTTGTCGTCCATTTGCCTGACGTAAGGCAGCCAAAGACGCAAGACACTCGCTCGCAGCGCCCGATATTCCGCGGTGAGCTGTAACAGCGTGAAGTCACTGGCATGGCGGCCGGCACCGTGCTGAGACGCAGCACTCTCGGTAGCCTTAGCAGGGGACGCCATGTCCTTGGACTTGTCTTCCTGTTGCTGAGTCGACTGTGCTGTCTCGATATCCCGAGCGATGTCCTTGAGCATCAGTTCAGCGTGGTCGCGGAGGTCCTCGAGCGACATCACTTGTGCTGCCGGCGTCAAGGTCCGGGCAAAGGCTTCCCAGTCGGTCAGAATCTCTTGCATGTGCTCACGGATGAAGCGGGACAACATCATTGCAGCACTCCAGGAAATTACGTACAGCATTGTGACAGGTCGGACAACGTCTCAGGAAAAGCCTGACTGTTTATCGGACCAAATCTCAATTCGACCAACCGTGGTGGTTGTACGTGCGCGAATCTCGGCTTGCTCTTCTGGCGACAGCACGGTGCGAATCGTCGACAGCTGCCGCGGCCGCCTTCGCAGCGTCCAATCGCAATAGGGACAGATTAACTGCCCCCGCTCGGGGTAGCCGTCAAAGCCTTGGCGTACGTGATAAATGCCGCCGCAGCCAGCATTGGGGCAGGCGATGTAGTAGACATGCTCACCGTAGTCCATACGGTCCCCGGGCCTTGAGCTTCGCTAGCAATACGCTAACAACCGCCTTGCCGGCTCGCTTGAGCAATCGCAAGGCACAGATAGCGTCCAGCCAACCATCAGCGCAAACTGCCAGGAGGCCTCACCCAATTTATATTGGGCAATGCGGCGCGCGAGGCGTAAGTTGTTGATTCTAATAAAATTGGGCCATCAGCTTGATAACACCCTCCGCAACACAAAAGTCGACCCGTCGATCGACCCTTGGGCGTCAAAGGTAGGTCGTTCGTCTTTACGACTTAGCATGCTGCGACTGTCCGCTTTAGGACAAGTGTGTGGTCCGCTTCGGGTTGGGCTCGGAAGTGCGCGCCGCAAATTCGAACAGAAGAAAAGCGGCGCAGAGCCGCCATTGCAACTGGACAGGCATTCGGCCGGGTGCGGCCATTAACGGACCTGAATCCTAGGCAGAGAACCACCTAGAGCGCCGAGCAAGGACCCGGGACGTGCACCTCAGCGATTTGCGCTCAGACGCGCTGCCGCTGTCTTTCCCAGGCCGACATCCAGACGATCGCCACGATCATGGCGGCGGCGATCGTGAGTGACGATGAAATACGTCCCAGCGCCAGCCCGCCGTCGGTCACCGGTTTGGTCAGTGTATCGCCGAGTGTTGCGCCGAGCGGGCGGGTCAACACATAAGCTGCCCAGAACAGTACGGCGGGCGGAATCCGTTTGACCCAGAAGTGGGCCGCAGCCACGACCGCAATCAACCCGGCAAACACTAGCGCACCGCGTTCGAATCCCAGGCCCGCCGTGGTGGCAACGAAGTCCCCGAGTGCCGTGCCCAAGGTGTTCGACACCAGGATGGTCAGCCAGTAGAAAACTTCTTCTTGCTTCGTCGTAATCCGTTCGAACTCAACCTTGCCGACCACACGGTGCCATGCGTACAGCACGGCTAGGACGCCGCAAAGTAAGATCGCGGATGAGTGTACATAACCCATGCCCATGGTCCGATCGAAGAAATCCGACGTCGTCGTGCCGACCGTCGTGGTGGCGACGACCACCGCCCAGTAGGAAAACGGGTGGTAGCGGTTGGTGCGCACCTGGATCGCCAGCGTGACGGCAAAGAACGCGAGGAAGACAAGCGTGCTGACGGCGTAGCCAAGGTTCAGCGTCATCGACAGTGCATCGCCGCCGGTTTCGCCCACTGTTGTCGCGAGGATCTTGACCGCCCAAAACCCTAGCGTGACTTGTGGCACCTTGCTCAGAAACTCTTGGCTGGGACTTCCCTGATGTACGGACTGATTTTGCATCTCGACTTTCTCCATTGCCGATGAAGTCGCCGGCCGCGATGGCCGGCGCGCTCGACAGTGGTAAGCATGCATTGTGCCAAATGGAGTTGCCCCAGGATAAGCGTGTCGCCCGGCGTCATGGTGATGGCTAGTGCTGCCTGTGCCCTTCGTTGCTACACGAGAGGCCTTGTGGGGTGTCAAAGATCATTGGCGCCCCATATCTGGTCAATCGGTGCGATCCAGTCGCGCAGGGAAACATCTTTCGGATCCACCGTGCGCAGCACTGCGGCGTAGGGCGCTTGGAATAGCTTGATGCGCACGCGCTTGGCAGTAAGGGAAATGACCACTGCCGGCACTAATTCGTGCAATTCGGATCGCCGGTCGGTTGAATAGCGCCAAATCACGCGAGCACCAGGCACCAGCCAATGCTGTACTTGCTCAACCATACGAGAATGCCCCAAGGGTCTGTAACCAACAGTGCAGGTTAGTGATCCTGGCAGTTGAGCGGCAGGTCATTGTGCGGCGCTACTGATTGAAATCAAGGCTGTAGCGTGCCCCACCAAGGGGCGGGCCGGGTGCGCCGACCGAATTACGCGGCAACACGGCGGTGTAGCAAGCCAACTGGCATTGTTTTGCCAGGAGAAGACCGATGCCCGGTCGCCGGCGGTGCGTATTCTTTCCCGCATTGCAGACAGATAACCAACCGCCATGTGCATGCGCAATGGATGGCATTGGGAATCGAACCGCAAACCGTAATTTTTATGTAGATCCCGGCATCTCGCGCGGCAGTGAAGCGGCAGCGAGTCAACGCAATTTTTTTAATCTGGCAGCTCGGTGCGCCAGGTAGGTATGAACGCTCACGAAGCAAAGAGACAGCCAGGCCAGACCCTCGGCCATGCCGGCGAGCACGTCAGTAAGGTAATGCACGCCCAGGTAAAGTCGGCTGAATGACACCAGCAGCACCATACTCATGGCGGTCAGCACGATGGCGACGCGCGGGCATGCAGCCAGTTCGCAATTTCTACATCGACCCGGGTCAGCGGCTCGCCGGTAGCAACGTCCTCGGCCAAGCCACCAAACAGCCAGGCGGCCACGAGGACGCTGCATGCGCCGACCGTCAGTTGCAGGCCGAGATAGCTCGCCGGGGAAAAGCGCGCCTGCAGGAAGGTGAGCTGCGGCGCCAACCGGTGCCGCCACCGGCGAATCCTTGGTTGCTCGATGGCTGTCCGCCACAGCACCTTGAGCGCCGCTTCATGGCGACAGGCCGACCGGTAGAGAACGACAACCACGAGCACACACAGTGCCATGCCGCCGAAGAATAGCCCGCCCGGACCGAGCCAGTCTGCGACTGATGCTGCCTCAGCGGCCGCCATGGCGAAGCTCCGGCTGCCATGGCGTTGCGGTCAGCGGCGCACCCAGCCGCTGGCGATCGGACGCGCGAACAGGCCGCGATAGGGCCGGCACAGCGCTTCCGTCAAGCGTGCACCGAGGCGCTTCCAGAGCGGGTTGACAGCGAGCGTCACGAGTACGACTACGCCCAGGGCGCCAACCATATCGAGCGGGAAGTGCACGCCCAGGTAGATCCGCGCCCCGGCGACGGCAACACCCAACATCACGAATGTCCATGCCAGCAGCGAGCGCGCATTGGCGCATACCAAGGTGAGCGCGATGGCTGCGAATATCGTGCCATGGTCGCTGGGGAAAGACGGATCGGCGACATGGTGGATGTAGGTATGGCCGAGGCCGATCATGAACGGGCGCGGGTGCGGCCACACCAAGCCGATGAGCAGATTGACTGCCAGCGAGATGCCGGTCACGACTGTCGCCTTGACGGTCAGCGAGCGCTGTGCGGCGTCCCCCCACAGCCAGAAAATGAGCAAAAGCAGGGGAATGGCGATGATGGTGTCGTTGGCCAGTATGGTCGCCAGGTGGAGTCTCCAGACCGGTGTATCTGGAGCGGCGTTCAGGATCAGGAACAGGGAGTGATTGAGTGCTTCAAGCGTCGTCATAAGCAAGTAGGAAGTGCCATGGCCATGCAGCCAAGAACTGGTCGCGTCCTAGTCGGGCTAGGTGCCTCTAGGCATTAATAGTAGCGAGCAACGCGACAGCGGCGCAATGACGTATCGCCAAGACCATGTATCCGCCGAGCGCAAAGGTTTATCAATTTGTATCCATATGGAACTGACTTGCCTTTTGGCACTCTGTCATGCATGGCTACTGCAAGGAGCTTCATGCGTTTTACCAATGTGCCGGCCCGCCGAACTGACATGGTTTTGTCATGCACGATCATCGTAAATCCCGATCAGCAGATACTGCTGTGCCATGCTACGGGGCTGCATTGCTGGGACATTCCCAAAGTCGTGCGCCACGACGCCGAAACTCCGCTTGACGCGGCTCGGCGTGCGTTGCAGGAAGAGACCGGTCTGGCGTTTGACCGGCACCTCTTCGAAGATCTTGGCTGCTTCAGCTATCAACCGCAAAAGGCACTGTACCTGTTCAAATTGCGTAGCCCAGGCGCGTTTCGCAACCTGGACCACCTGCGATGCACCAGCCACTTCATGGATCGCACCACGGGCCGGCCGATGCCGGAAATGGATGGCTTTCGGTGGGCGTCACGGCGCGACATTGCAGCGCTGTGCCCGACACCACTGGCGAGGCGCCTGCTTGCCTTGGCGTGGTAGACCTGGGCGCAACGACCGCCGGGACGGCTGAAGCCGGCCCCGAAGTCCGGTACACTGCCGACCACGTTCCCACCGTTGCCAGCGAACTCACGCAAAGATTGCCCATGGCAAATTTATCGCCCCCAGCGACGACGCAGACATCCGACTCCACGATTGGGCACTTGCGCGACTGGTCCACGTCATCGCTGGGACATCCATCGGCGTGGCCGCCAGAGCTGCGCATGGCGGTCCAGCTTGTCATGGGTTGTCGCTTCCCGATGTTCATTGCGTGGGGACCGAATCTCGGACTGGTCTATAACAGCGCCTACGCCGAGTTCCTGTGGTGGGTGAATTAGTGTGCGATTGGTTAGTCGGCAGCGAGCGTGTGGGCGGAGATCTGGGGCACCTTGCAGCCGCTCGTCGAGCGGGTGATGGCCGGCGAAGAAATTTTTATGCGGGACATGGCGTTCACGATGTCCCGCAATGGACGGCGCGAACGCACGTGGTTCACGTTTTCGATGTCGCCAGTGCGTGACGCCACGCAGCGCATCGTTGGCATGTATGGGGCGTCAACGGAAACCACGCACCGCATGCGCGCCGAACGCCGCCAGGCGTTTCAGCTACAGGTGGCCGATACACTGCGCCGGCTTTCAAACCCCCACGACGTCATGGCTGCCGCCAGCCGGCTCCTTGGGGAGCAATTTGGCGTGGGCCGCGTCGGCTATGCCGTCGTCGATGAGTCGAAGCGGACCGTGAGCGTGGATGCTGACTGGACTGACGGCCAAATGGCCAGCCTTGGCGGGGTTACACGACCCATGGACAGCTTCGGCCCCGAACTCGTCCAGCAGGCCCAGCGTGGCGTAACGCTCTGCATCGACGATATCAGCCGCGACACCCAAGCCGCTGCTTACGAGGCCGGGTATGCCGCCATTGGCGTTCGCGCGATGATCATCGTGCCGCTGTTGGAACATGACCGTCTGGAAGCCATCCTGTATCTGCATGAAGCCAGTGCGCGCGAATGGTCCACGGAGGAGGTGGAACTGGCGGAGGACGTTGCTCGCCGGACGTGGGATGCATTCCAGCGCGCGCGTGCCGAGCAAGCCTTGTTGGCAGAAACGCGGGTCCTGGAACTCCTGCAACACACCGGGGCACGGGTGGCCTCCACCCTCGACATGCAGACCTTGCTGCAGGCGATCACTGATACCGCGACCGAACTCAGCGGTGCCCAGTTCGGCGCATTTTTTTACAACGCGCAGAATGCCGACGGTGACGTGTACAGGCTGTACACCCTGTCGGGGGCGCCGTGGGAAGCGTTCGAGGGCTTGGGACATCCTCGAGCCACGCCGGTGTTTGGCCCGACGTTTCATGGCCAGCCGCCGATCCGCAGCGGCGACATCACCCGGGATCCGCGCTACGGCCAATGGCCGCCGCATCACGGCATGCCACCCGGGCACTTGCCCGTGCGGAGTTACTTGGCGGTGCCGGTCGTCTCGCGTTCGGGCGAAACCATCGGTGGCCTGTTCCTGGGCCACGCCGACACCGACGTCTTTACCGAACGAACCGAGCGCCTGATCGGGGGGATTGCCGCCCAGGCTGCGCTCGCCATCGACAATGCCCGGCTGTATGCGGCAGCCCAGAAGGCTGCCGAGGAACGAGAGGCCCTGCTGGTACGGGAGCGCCTGGCGCGCGCGGAATCCGAGCGCCTGAGCAAGATGAAAGACCAGTTTCTGGCCATGCTGGCCCATGAACTGCGCAACCCCTTGGCGCCGATTGCGACCGCGGCTGAGCTGTTGAACATTGCCGGCGGCTCGGAAGCGGTCGTGCAGCGCACCAGCGAGATCATCCTGCGGCAGACCGCGCACATGACGCGCATGGTCAATGATTTGCTCGACGTGTCACGTGTGACACGCGATCTGGTGACACTGGAAAAACGTCCGCTGAATCTGAAGGAAGTTATTGCGACGGCCGTGGACCAGGTCCGGCCGCTGTTGATCGAGAAGAAGCATCAGTTGACGTTACAACTCCCGGACGAGCCATTGGTCGTCAATGGCGACGTCATTCGGCTGGTGCAGGCGCTGGCGAACATTTTGCACAATGCCGCCAAGTACACGCCGGACGGCGGTGAGATTTGGCTGAGCGCCGAAATCGCTGCCGACAGGATCTTCCTGTCGGTCAAGGACAACGGCGTCGGCATGCCAACGGAGTTTTTACCGCAGGCGTTTGAATTGTTTTCGCAGGGAGCGCAGACGCTGGCGCGGTCGCAAGGTGGCTTGGGTCTTGGTCTTGCTTTGGTCAAGAAGCTGGTCGAGCTGCACGGCGGGGCAGTCAATGCCTTTAGCGAAGGCCCGGGCAAGGGCAGCACATTTGGCATCGCACTTCCTCGGTTGCGCGACGCCACGGCGGCGGGCGATCAACCTGCAGCAGCTCACCAACTTCCAATTGAACAAGGAATAGCGAGCGTTGCACTACCCATACTGGTAGTCGACGATAACCGTGATGCGGCGCTCACCCTCGCAGAGATTCTTCAGCATGAAGGCTATGCCGTGTCAGTGGCGCACTCTGCGGAAGACGCATTACTGGAAGTTTCGAAGGAGCCACCGGCTGTCATGCTGCTCGATATCGGCTTGCCCGGCATGGACGGCTACGACTTGGCCAGGCAGATCAAAGCAATACCCGAACTGCGCAACGCCATTCTCATTGCGACGACCGGGTATGGTCAGGGACCAGACCTAGAGGAGGCCATGGGTGCCGGCTTCCACCACCACTTCGTCAAACCGGTGGACTTGGCGCAACTATGTGTGCTGCTTGCGAGGATTGGCCGAACTTGGACGCTTCGACATTCGTCGGCGATGCCGGAGTCCAAACGTCGGTAAAGCGGCAGGCAGTCAAAGCTGTCACCAACAGCAGCCGCAATAGCTCTCTTCATCCATGTCGTGAACCGCGACGGCGTTGTTGCCTCTAACCGGCAATGCCAATTTCCCAAGCTGGCCTGACCTATCAAATCGATTCGACGCCGTACATTGCCATGACGGCTGTACGAGGCGGCGTCCGGTGCCGGTGGTTGTGTGGTCTTTGGCCGGCGTTTCGGCCGAACGATGATGAGACGCATCACAAGACTCACGGCAGTATTGCCACTATGCCTTAACTTGACTATATCGGCTGTGGCCTTCGCCGGCGGCGGTCCACTTGGCATCGACCACCGGGTGAACCTGGACGAGCAAGGAATCTGGAAACGCAGCAACCAGCGTGGGCTGGAAGCGCTCGCGATTGGTGTACCCATTGCCGGGGCGCTGTGGGAAGGCAGCGACTCGCGCTTGGGCAAGACGTACTGGCAGGCGACCGATTCGCTACTGCTGGGGGGCGCTGGTTACCTGGTGTTGAACAACACGTTTCGCCGCCTGCGGCCGAGCCAGACCGATTCACCGAACGACTGGTTCAAGAGCGGCGGCCACAGTTTCCCGAGTGGCGAGGTGACGGCCGTCAGCTCCGCCGTGACGCCCTTTGTACTCGAATACGGTAAGGATGACCACGCGGCCTACGCGCTCGAGCTCTTGCCGCTCTATGATGCGGTGGCCCGTGTGAAGTCGCAGGGGCACTGGCAATCTGACGTGTTGACTGGCTGGGTGCTCGGCACGGCGGTCGGCTACTACGCGCACACGCGCGACACGCCGTTGACCGTGCAGATCCTGCCTCGTGGCCTGACCGTTGGCTGGAGCCGGCAATTTTAAATTGCAATGCGGCCGATCTACAAACTGCTCTACGTCCCCTTGCGCAAGATTGTCGCCAGAAGGAGCTGCCCCTCATTGCTCACGCGATGCATTAATCATTTGGGATGCGAAATAGATGCGGCTAAAGCCTTCTTTGTCCATGATCAAGGACAGCGACACCAACTCGACTGGAATTTCGATGCGGATGTTGGCTCTTCGGCCTGACACTTCGGAAGTGGACTACTTATAACGTGTCCGCGTGCGGCGTGCCCGTCCTTTATCCTGTTACGGGACGCTGATTGCCGGGACATTAGTGCCGCCGAAGCGAGTTGCTCGAGTACCTGCTCAAGCTATGCAAGCTTGTACGGATAACCAACGCTCTAGCGCGACGTTACTGAAGGTTACGAGTCCGAAGCGGCGTTGCCCTTCCAGGCCGCCTCCTCATTGGCGGAGAGTGCGTACGACAGGAAGACGAACTGCGAGGCACCGACCATAGTCAACGAGCAGTGCGGGCACTTGATGACGCCCCGTTCCCACGACTGGTCCATCAAGTCGAACTGGGTTACGTGAAACGGCCTGCCACAGTGTCCAGCTTTGCAATGCATGATGCTTGATGACATAAGGATGCCCCAATATGGCGTGTAGAATGAGTCGCAATACGTCTCAATCCACGCCTTTCTCGAATAGTTTTGCCATGCATACACCCTGGAGCGCTACTTCCGATGGTCGATCAAAGAAGGACCTGTCTGGCGCACTGGCAATTTCCAGCATGGTATCGGATTCGCCGGCGCTACGGAGGCGGCGCGTCCTGCTGGTTGACGACAATGCCGACCTTTTAACGCTGACGGCCGACCTGTTCATCCTGCTCGGGTATGAGGTCCTGACTGCACCGACCGGGGACGAGGCGCTCGACGTCCTGCAACAGCGCAGCGACGTTGACCTGCTCTTCAGTGATGTCGTCATGCCCGGCGTGGATGGCGTTCAGCTCGCGCAGATAGCCCGCAGACTGCATCCGGCCATGCGTATCATTCTGGTTTCGGGCTTCGTCAACGTGCCAAGTGGCACCGCTAGCGTGCACGACTTCGACTTCATTCCGAAGCCGTATCGGCTCAGCGACATCACACGCCTCCTGACCAGCGACCCGGAGCAGTAAGGCGACAAGGGCATAAGCACCCCAAAGTTCTTTTCCTTGCAAAGGAAATGACCTGATTGCCCTGCAAACGAAGGTGCCCAGTTCAATGGAAATGCCGTCCTGGCTTAAACCTGGCGCCCCGGTGATTTGGAGGGCCCAAGTTAGCGTGCAACGCGGTGCGGTAGTCGAAGTACCGGCTGTCGTGGAATCCATTACACCGAAGCGTGTCCGCATCCGGTATATCGCCCGTGTTAGCCATGAGGACCGCGTCGTTGTCCGCACGGTGTGCGCTTACGTGCTTACAGAACGGCATTGGACTGCACCAGAACTGGACACTGTTTGACTTTCCCGCTTGTTGAGCCTACTTTTTCCTATCGCGACCCGGTAGAGCAATCAATGTCCAATTGCGGATAAGCGAATCACCAGAGTGGAGCGGGTCAAGACCCGCTGCAAAACGAATCGCTAGTATTTGAAAATCAACAGTACTGGCCGGCTGAGCGCTCGGCACTGCAGTCGGCTACTACTCTCATACCCGCGACACGCCATCGACTGTGCAGGTCCTGGCCCGTGGCCTTACCGTTGGATGGCGCATGATTGGAACCGAGGCGGCATGAATGTCGGCTATGGAGAAGTCTGTACTTCCGCTTCGGGTCGCCAAGCGTCTGTCGACCTCAATACCGGAGCGGGAGTATGCGCTCTTTTCCCGCCGTTCCAGAATTTTTACGCGATGCGTACTGTCGGCCAGGAGCAGACCTCGCTTCCTCAAAAAAAGGATCGTTGCGGCTGTTGTCTATCGTTACTCTCCTTGACGGGCACCCTTTCGATAGTCCGTCGGGCTGCTCCCAGTCCAATGTTTGAATGCGCGGCAGAAACCTGTGACGTCCGAGAAGCCGAGATCGAATGCTAGCGTTGCCACGCCCGTGTTTGAATTTGCTAAGCGATGGACTGCAATGTCCCTTCGCAAGCCGTCTTTCACCGCCTGGAAATGCGTCCCTTCCTCTGCTAGTCGACGGTTAAGCGTCCGGACGGAGGTGTGCAACGCTTGTGCAAGATCTTGTATGGTCGCTGCATGTGCAATGTTCTGCTCAAGATATTCGCGTGTTTTCGCTGTAATGGAACCGCGATGAGATGCGCTGAAGGTCCAGTCTTCCGGGGCGCGCTTCAAGAACGCCCATAGCTCGTGCTTCTCGCGTTTGAACGGCTCCGCACAATCTTGGTACGAGAAGTAAATGCCCGTCATGTCAGCATTAAAGCGCACTTCGCCGGGATACAGGAAAGCGTAGTCCCCTACATGCCTGGGTCTAGCGAACGTGAAATCAACCTGGTGCAGGCTGATTTCCCTGCCAAGCAACCAGGATGCAATGCCGTGAATGAGCTTCATCATCAACTCATGCCCAAGCGGCGTGACCTGCATACGAGGCGTTCTTTCGACAAGAGCCACCCGTACCAAATTATTTTTGGTTGAGATCTGCAGCCGGTAATCATCCAGTAGCAGATTCCAGAAGCGCACAAAACGATTTAGGGCGACCAGCACTGTCGGCGCATCCAGCAAGCTGAGCATGAGGTATTTAAGGGTGCCGGTGCGGATGGGCCGGGACCACAGTCCTAGCATCTCGTCATCGAGTGTGGCCGCCACTGTCCTGTACAGCGCGACATATTGCTGACGCGTCAGACGTGCATCAGGCTGATGGAGAAGGGGCCGAGGAATAGCGGCACTCGCCAGTACCTGTGCTGCCAGCTTTTCCCCGTGATGGGTGCGAACGGCCTGCAGCATCCCGTGCAGGAAGTGAGCCGATACAGTCAGGGGGTTTTGCAAAGATGGCCTCATGACTCTTCGATTATGGCGCATTTTGCATATTGAATGGCGCAACGTGGCAACCTTTTCGCCGATGTCTCCCTATACTCGCTCCTGATTCATCTGGCGTCTGCCGCGTGCGGCGGTCACCGCATGGCGCATTTTGCCAATGAATACCTGCATGTCTTAATTGGTCAATCGAGGAGCATGATTTGAATACAAGACGAATTGTCGTGACTGGCATGGGGGTCGTGTCGCCCTTGGGCTGCGGGGTCGAGGCCGTATGGCGTCGCCTGTTGGATGGTCAGTCAGGATTGGCTACGCTGCCCGAGGAGGTCACGGAAGGAATCGCCTCTAAGGTTGCCGGCGTGGTGCCGAGCTTGACGAATGACTGCCCATGGGGTTTCGATCCTGCCCTCGCTGTGGAAGCCAAGGACCATAAGAAAATGGACCGGTTCAGCCTGTTTGCCCTGGCTGCGGCACAGGAAGCCTTGCACCAGGCCGGCTGGCAGCCGGACACCGACAGCGCGCGCGACAGGACGGCAACCATTGTGGCTTCAGGCGTGGGCGGATTT
>SPQI01000315.1 GCA_004570315.1 Oxalobacteraceae bacterium OM1
GCCAGCGGCCGTGCACCCGGGACGGCCCGGGTAGCGTCGGGTCGCGTGCGCTCGATGCTCGTGCGAGCCGCGGGCGAGTGGCCGTCGCCTCAAGCGATGCCCGGGCCTGCATGCCCCCTGTGTAGAGGAACCTCGCGACCATACCTGCATTGATGGTGTGATCCTGCCATCCCGAGCGGTATGCCGGTCTTGCACGGCTCCGGGGTGCCGGTTGTAGTGCCGTGCAAGAAGCCGGCCGAGGATAGGACAATTGACGCAATTGTCGCCCGGTACCGGACGCTCCGTAAGGCGCAGGTGCTCCGCGCGCGACAACGGGCGCAGCAACGACTCGAGCAAAGAGCCCCGTGATGGTACCGGTGACTTCCTGCGCCTGGCTTACCGCCGAGCGGGCAGCCGACACGATCGGATTTCGCCTCGCTGGTACACGCCTAGGCTGACCGGCCGTGAAATGAACCGGGCAATGGTGCGCAGGCACGTCGCAGTCCGCGGTCAAATAGCGGAGACGCAGGCACGCCCTGTCCACCCGCTGCCACCCTAGAGACAGCGCTTCTGCACTCTCTCGATCCGCCCCAATTCTTTAATGCATCGCCCGCCCTGTCGACAGGCGGGGGCTGCGGACAGAGCCGGCAACGTCGGGTTGTGGGAGCAGTCCAGCCGTTGCTGCCCATTGATGTACAAGGTCGTCCTCGACTGCTGCAGACTGCTTTGTGCTCGACACCGACGATGAGCAGCACGTGCCGGCCTGCCAAGTCGCCTGGCCGACCGACATTTCCTGTCCAGAAGCGGTAGCGGTTCCGACCACCCGCGAGTGGACGACGAGACGGGCCGAGCCGATGGCGTACGGCGGGATTACGCCGGACAATGCGCTGGACGGCCACGCTTCACGCGGTGCATGCAGGCGCTTTGCATCACCGGCCAAAACGACGCAGCCCATTGGGTCGCGCGGTACGAGGCTGACGCGGCCTTCCATGACTATTGGTTCCGGCGCGGAAGCCGTACGCATGGCGGCGTGCTTCACCGTAGTCGGGAACTGGCCTGCACCGCAGCAGCGGCCCTGGCGCACAGCGGCGGCGCCATGTCCGGGACTGGCGTTGCGGTGGCGCGCCGCGCGGGACGTGCCAACCAATCGGCAGAAAACGGTACCGCGTTGCCACAGGCGGCCCCGTCGCCCCTAAACGTCAAGCCAGGTGTCGCCAGGTTCAGCAAGCCGCACAGTCTCCGGGCGCAAAGTCTGCGGTCGTCCCGGTGAGGCAATTGCCATCCTTCCGGGATGACCGAAACTGACGCCTTGCCCTGAGCTTGCCCTATCGGGGATACGCGGCGCGGAATGGCGCGGGCTCGGCGCGGAACGGCGCGCTGTGGCGCGTAAAGGGTACGCACTGGTGCGCATCTGGTGCGGCCAGCGGACATGCCGCCGAGCCGCCCGGATTGCGCCTAGGTCGCCTTGGTGGTACGGGAGGTTGTGGTTCCTACCAACCCGAGCAACCCGACTACGGGCTAGTGGTTTGCAGAGCGGCATGGCGACGGTTGCGAAGTCATAGTGGTGCGCTGCCGGGTCACGACCCGTCCTGAGTCTAGGGTTACTCGATCGCGCACCGCGGCACGGGCGTGATCCCTTGCGGGTCGCGCACGCTGGATACGACTGGCCGCACGCACGACGGTGTCCCCTCCCCTGCCCGCGGCAAAGGTGAACTGCTTCGCACGGGGTCCGCGGACCGCGCTGCAGACGGCGGATGGCACGCAGCGCGGCGCTGAAGGTGAAGGAAATTGTGCGGACGACAGGGCAGGTTCACAGACGAGCCGCCCGCGCCGACACGCCTTGATTCACCTTGCTTTCGGCCGCAGAGCGTTGGCAAACGTGTTCGCCGTCAAGGTGACCCGCTGGCAGTGTGTTTGCTGGTGGGATGCCGCTGCGATCCGCCGCTTAACGAGGGCAAGGAAAGGAACACCTGTGCGCTTGCGAAAGAAAGACAAAAAGCATTCACTTTCGTGCTCACGCATGTCGATCCTCGCCCGAGTGCAATCCGCAGTTATAGCGAATTTTGACCCGACGTGATCCAGCGGGTCGCTCAGCTACAGTTACCGCATGCATCGCTCGGCCGGGTCACACGAGCGCAAAAGAAGGTGGGTCAACGGCCGCGAAAATTAACGGCCCGAGTCACGCAGGTTGCTCGGCGCCCCTGGAAGTCGCGATGCGCGCACATCACGGCGGTCACGTTCTTGCCGCAGTTGCACGGGCGCGCGCAAGGGCCGGCGTAATTATTTGAGATCGAGACCGCCCGACATGCCGCAGAAGCTTGCCGTGACGCCGCAAGCCTTACTATCGGCCTTCGCCGGTGTACCTGCACTTCCTACGCGACGCCTGGTATGGCGGAGTCGCCTCAATACTGGCTGGGCGACCGCCGGGTCTTTGTATCGCTCGCCTCGCCGTCGTCATGTGTGCCAACGGCGTAACGCAATAGTTCGTCGGTCGATGGGTCGCCCCAATTCTGCTTGGCATACCACATCGAAAACGCCGTCCTCACCGATGGCGTCGCGAGGCCAAAATTCGTAATTTTCAGGCCCTTTGCATCACTGGAACTCTTGAAGTCGCCAAAGACCCGCGCCTGTTCCGCGGGGTCCAGCTCGGCATACAGACGCAACGCATCCTTGGCCCGGTGCACGAGGTACTTCGAACGCAACTGATCGATCGGATCCTCCGCCGGCGCCTTTGCGGCAGCGGCCTTGGCCATCGTGTGCTTGGCCACCTCCTCGTTACCCGCGTAGTCATTCTTTAGCGCCATCTTGAAGTAGGCCGCCGGGGACTCGATTTTTGGCGCGTTCGATTGGCGCAGTCGCCTTTCTACCAGGCCGACCGTCGCCCGCAGCTTTGCATCTTCCGTACTGGCGAGGAGGTTTTTTGCCTCGTCGGCGGACATGCCGAAGGCGCTAATCCTACCGAGCAGTTCGGTATCGATGACCGGCCCGTTGGGCATTGGCAGCGGCAGCTGCTGGCTCGGTTTGACTTTGAACTGTAGCTCTGCCACTCGCCGTCCGGCCTTATGCTCAATCAGTTCAATGGTGATGTCGGTGGTCGAATTGATTTCGGCGATGGCTGGCTTGATCACATCACGCTTGAAATATTTATATTCGCCCGGGTTAGCATCAATCGGGGCGCCAGTCAGCACGCCGAACCACCATTCCCAGTTTTTTTTCAGCGTCACGCGGGAGGGATTTGTCGCATAGCGCAGGCACTGCTCGTAAAGGGCCAGACTGGCCCCGGAACGCAGCAGGGATTGATAGAACAAGGTGACGCGCGTGTACACGCCCGGGTCCATTACCAGATGCTTGACCTCCGGGGGAAAGGCGAAGCCCAGCCAGACCTGCCCTCCCCGCTTCTTGAGTCCCTCCGGGTTCACCAAGGAGACGCCGGCGAGGAGCCGTTCGCTGGTCCACTGCACCTCGTCTTCCATGTAGACGCGGACGTCCTGCAGCTCCTGGAGCGTTTCCTTGAGCTGCTTAGTATCATGGCTGTCGTAACTGGCATCGCGTTGTATTGCCGCCAGCGGGACCCAGAAATATTCTTTCGACCCGCCACGTGCAAGAGGCGCGTTCTTTCCGGGCTCTTTTAACTCCTGCGCGTGAAACAGGAGCACGTTGTAGAGTTTGCGTGAAAGCAGGCCAAGGCGCCCTTCGACCAGCCGTAGGCCGATGGCCGTATTGGTCTTCCTAAACTCGCGCAGGTCGCTGGGTACCGTCGCAAGCTCTGATGCCTTTGTAGCCTTCTTGGACGGCTTCGACGCCATGCGGTAGCGGTGAGGAAAGGTTTGAACGGTTAGCACTTTACCTGCGATTGGTGAAATGCGCAAACCAACACGCTCACCGTTAGCCACAAAGGTGATGGCCTACTTTCACTTTTCCTCACCTTCGGACGGGGTGCCACGGAAGGGCCGGGCGTCGTCCGGGCCGGGGTGCCTGTGGCAGCTCACCTTTGCGGCTCAGGTCCCTGTAAACCCTCACCATAATGGCGGCGGCCACGCAGCATTGCCACATGCTAGTTGTGAGACCAGCGTGTCACCGCTGACCGTGCGCCGAGTATCCAGCAGGCGGTTCCCGCAGAAGCTCACCGCAGGCCGGCTGCGGTCCCCGTAGACCCTCACCTTCACGGATCTCCGATGCTGACGGTTTGGTCGACATGCCCCATACGGACAGGGTGCCCGCTGAAGTACACCTGAGCGAGCGAGCGCGAGCGGTTCCTGTAAAAGCTCACCAATGCGTTGACGTGGGGTTCCCGCAGAAGCTCACCGTACAAACGTCGGGCTCCTGAATCCACTCACCCGGCTTCCTGCAGCCCCTCACCGTCGGGGGCCGGTATTTCCCGTGTTCACTCACCCGCGTGCCTGCAGAGGTTCACCTATGTGCCTGTAAAGGCTCACGCGAGTCGCGGCAAAGCTGCACCAGGACTCGTGTTGGCCGAATTCAATGGTTTTAAGGTTTACAAGGTGTTTACTCTCAATTCCCTCAACCGCCTAGTGCGCCTCCGCAAACACACCAGCAATCCAATCAGCAGCGGCCTAGACGGCACGCGCGGATCTGCAGTCCAGCTGCAGTCGCGCTATTCGCCCCGGGTACTGGCAGTTAACGGAGGCAACATGCGAGGCTGTGGTCGACGATGACCCCCGATGCAGAGGCCGTACTGCGTTCCTGGCGGGGAAAGCCGTACGGTGCGAGTCATCTCCGACGCACTGTCACCGCGCCCAGTAGTGACAGGTGCCCGTAAAAGCTCACCTGTGCGAACGGTGAGTGGTTCCTGTGGAGGCTCACCAATGTAACGGTGAGCGGTTCCTGTAGAAGCTCACGAATACGAATGGTGAGTGGTTCCTGTTGAATCTCACCTTAGCGCAAAGGTGAGCGGTTCCTGTAGAAGCTCACCTGCGTCCTTTTGGGAGCAGTCGGGCTGCCGGCAACAAAAGGGGCGGTGCGCTCGGCGGAAAGTAAGTGATAACACCGCAGCGTAGACCGCAGTGGGCATAGCGATTGCGGGTTCCTGTGAACGCTCACCTTTCGTCGCCGATACAGGCGCCACAGCGCGTTTTCCGGGTCCGGTCCGAGGGGCAGCGGTGCGGTGGAGCTATTCCGGCCGTATCGGGCTGCCAGGGCGCGCCTGTAGCGGTTGCGGGGACTGAGGGCAGGGATTATGGTCCCTGTAGGGCCTCACCTTTGGCGGCGGCGGCTCCAAGGCATTCCTGCAAAAGCTCACCTTTGCTGCATAAAGGCGCCGCGTCGAGGTTCCCGTGCAAGCTCACCTTACGTCCCAAAAGAAAGGGCCGGCGCTTGGCCGGCCCTTGATTCGTCGTGGTGCGAGGTCTACTGTGCGCCCAGGATGGCCTCGGCGATCCGGTTGAATTCCGCCGTCAGGCGTTCGACGACGGCTTCATCTTCAACGTTGGTGACCTCGAGGGCCAGCCTGCCCTGCCCTGCAAAACGACGGACTTTTACCTTACCGCGGCTGTACTTGACTTCGTGCTGGTCGCTGCGGGCGCGGGAGATTGGCCCACGCTCCTTTGCTTTCCGGCGTTCTTCCACGTCCCGTGCGCTCAGGCCGTGCTCCTTGATTTCGACGATCAAGCGTTCGGTTTCCAGTTCACCAACGGCAGCACAATATTGTTTGATCGCGTAGAGCATACGCACACCGAGCAGTTCCGGTTGTTCGGCCAGCATTGCCACCAAGGCGCGCGGCAGGTCGGCCAGCGATAAGATTTTCGACACGTGGGCTTCGCTCATCCCAAGGTCAACCGCCAGTTCCTGCTGTGCCTTGTACACGCCCTCTTTCAGCAGCTGCGTCCAGGCGATGGCATCGTCCAGAGGCGTCTGCGCTTCCCGCTCGGCATTGGCCGCCCGCGATTGTTTGTACAACAGGCGTTCGTTGTCGGGTTGCGGGCGAACCTCAACACGCAGCTTGAGTTTGGCCAGCTTGGCCGCTTCTTTGCGACGCTTTCCGTCGATTAGAACAAGCTTGCCATCCTTTTCGAAGACGACCGCCGCAACGAGCTGCCCCTCGGTTTCCAACTGCTTGGCGAGCGCGTCCAGCGCCATCTGGGAATAGACCTGCCGAGCGTTGCGCGGATTGTCCAGGACCAGTTCCGGCTCAACTTCGGTGACCGTACCGACGGCAAAACGGCGGGCACCGGGACCGTCGGCAGCCAGGGTGGCAGTCGATGGTAGTTCACCGAGCGTCTCGCCTTTCACCGGTGAAAAACCTGCAATGCCATGCGGGGTCGCGAACACCAACGAATCGGAAAGCCTTGTCTCGTCGGACGTGTTAGTTGAGCGCCGGAATGCCTTGCGGTCGATGGTTTTGCTTGATGTCATGGCCGTTACTCCGTAGTGGCAAGGATCCTGTCCTCGATCTCGTTCAAGACCGCCTTCGTTTCCGCTGCGGCTTTCGCATCTGCGTCCCGTCCCGTCAACTCGTGAACGGCTAAGCCGAGGCGCCGCGAGGTACGCCACGCCGAGCGATCGCGAAGGGCGGCGTGAAACACCGGCCAGTCGTCCTCGGCGAAAAACTCCCGCAGCCGCGCTTCTTCCTTGGAGCGGACGTTGGTCGGCAGGACATTCAAGAGGATGTGTGCCGGCACCCGGTTGAGCCGATGGAAGGGATCAAGCTTCTTTAGCGCCGTCATTGTGGCAAGCGTCGACTCGATTTCGAATTGGTCCGGGCCGCACGGCACCAGCACCAAGTCTGCAATGCGCGCTGCATTCAGCAAGACGGTGTAGTTCTGGGCACCAATATCCACTATAACGAGATCGAATGATTTATTAAGGCTGGTCAGTTCTGTAATTGGGTTCGCTGGGATACCGAACACAGGGATCTCCGGTAGCACGCCCTCTTCCGAGCGGATCCGATGCCAGCCCTTGGAGGAACCTTGGGGATCGCTGTCGCACAGGGCCACCGCGATACCGTCACCTGCCGCACGTGCTGCAAGATTCGTGGCAATTGCCGTCTTGCCGACCCCGCCTTTCTCGTTCCCAACCACAATAATTGTCATACCTGCCTTTCATTCCTAACCCGATTTTGATTGGATGGTATACGAAGTATTTATAACGAGCAATGATTTTCCGTGCCCGTCCGGCTATCTTCACCGCAAAGGGCATTTCATTGCGTGTGCTGTATAGGTGACAAATGTCACCCCCCTTATGCATGGTGTGTCATACGCCGCGTAGATGACAAATGTCACCCCCTGCGGCGTCGCTTGCTCCCCGCCCCATGCGCAGCAAATTGTGTTTCCTAAAGCTTTCGCACTGGTTTGGCCACGAGCGGCAAGGGTTTTAGTCTTGGCTTTCACCGGTGAAAGCATGCAGCGGTAGATGTAATGATGGGCACTTATGATCACCGATTTGGCGCAGTCGTTCATGCATGCCTGATGGAATGTGATATGCGATTGACGTGGCTTGGGCATTCCAAAGATGTGGCGATCCACGTGTTCATGGTGGGCACGCCGAGCGCTCGTTAGTCTCGTCGCTTCCCCAAAGAACGGTCGTCGCAAGACGCGCGTAAGCAGGGTGGGTGGTTGATATGGGTCGCCCGGAGTGACCGCAAGCCGGTAGCTTGCGGGCGAATCACGCAGCAGCAATGCGATTTCACCGGTGAAACCTCCAGCGTCGCCGCATGCTGTCCGGCTGCGGATGGCCGTTCCCATCGTCACGACAGCGCACCCGCCTGCGCGACTCTGCGGCCTGGCGCGTAGGTCGAGGATGAGCTCCGCGCTTGTTATCCGCCCCGTGCCGGGGCGGAGAAATTTCCCCGCAGCCATGCTATGCCATGGAGCGTCAAGTTTCACCGGTGAAAATTTACGGGCGGGACGCTGCGCTAGGGAGGGTTTGGTCCGTCTCTTGCGTCCCGCGACCCAGTCGTTGATTATTTGCAGCGCTGCATATGTGTCTGCCGGGCTGGCATGCACGCGGACGTGCGCTGCGCGTCTGCACTGTGGCCGGTCCGGCTTGCGTAGCAGTATCGGAACCGGCAGGGCGAACACCGGTCCGGCCGTGCGCACGGGCTCCGCCCCCATGCGCACTTGCTCGTCCCGCCACCGACCGAGCCGCGCAACCATGCGTATTCTTCCGAAGGACGCATGATCCCGGCCCTGTCGGGGAAAGGGCGTTCACACATTTGCGGCATGGTTGGCGCCGGCCGAGGGTGGGATGCCTTGCCTGTTGTCGGCACAGCCGCCTTGCATTGCAAATGCGCGACCATCGGCGAACACGGCCGCGTCAGGCCCACCCTGTATGACGCCCGCCGCCTAGCACGTGGCGCCATTGCATCGTGCGCGGCCCACTAGCACCTGCATGTCCACACAGTTTTGCGCGCCCCGACGGGCCTGCGTTAGTCCTGGACCGCGCCGGCGTCGCTCCCAGGTAGGCCGCCAACCGTGGTTCCATGGCCACCACCGGCGAGCGCGCGGCGGTTTCGCCGTTGCTGACAGCGCCCCGTACCGTTAACGGCATCAGGGTGTCAGTTCGACCCGCTGTGCAGTGCAGAATCCTGTGGCAGGCCGGGCGCAGAGGGCCGGTTGCGCCCGCCGTTCGCGGCGGGGGAGGGCCGCGGGGCGCCGTCACGCCGCAGCGCGATTCGCAGCGCATCCCGCCACGGAGGTGCACCTCTGCCGAGCTGACGCCGCCCGGTAGTACCCGCTGCCGCCAGCGGCGACGTCGATAGCGAACGCTGTCGAAGACGCAGCCCTCACATCCCAGCGTGCCGGCCCGGGGGCACCGTCTGCGGGGCAGCCACTTGCATCGCCGGCCCCCATTCCTCCGCGTGCCATGAGCCCCGTCACGGCACGTGCTTACAATGCCATATAAGCAACATTTGGATGACCCGGGCCGTCCGGACACCCATGCGTGGAGAAGTTAACTTAATACAGGCTAAGTCAAGTAGCGCAACACGAAAGGTATATTTATACCTATAATCGTACTGGTTTGCGGCCGTGCCGCATCCATACAGGGGAATCACATGCCACTTGCCACAGCCGCCATCCCGACGCCGGCCGGGAGCTTGGACTTGCCGCTCGAACGCGGGCAGTCCGTTCTTTTTCTTGGTGCCAACGGCGGTGGCAAGACCCGCTTGGGCGTGCATCTCGATACCCATCTTGCCGCACACTCGCACCGCATCAGCGCTCAACGCGCGCTTCAGTTCAGCCCGTCGGTCACGATCGTTGATTTCGAAACAGCGTTGGACAAGCTGCAATACGGTGCGAGTAGGAACATTTATAACCAGAATCAGACCGCGCTGCTGTTAGCACAAAAACAGCACCATCGCTACGGCGGCAGGCCGGCCACCTATCTCCTGAACGACTACGAGGCGCTGCTCCAGGCACTGTTCGGTGAGGAGACACGGGCGTCGGTGCAGTTCCGGCAGGTCGTCAAGCAAGGCGGTACGATGGATGTGCCGGAAACGTGCTTCGACAAGCTTCAGGAAATTTGGAGCGCTCTCCTGCCTCATCGGAGACTGGTTGTTCTGGATGCAACGGTAAAAGTTGATCTAGCGGACGGTGTCGGCGCCCGGTATGACGCGACAGACCTCAGCGACGGCGAGCGTGTCATGTTCTACCTGATCGGGCAGACGCTCTTGCTGCCGCAGGAATCCGTCCTGATCATCGACGAACCAGAGCTTCATGTTCATCGCGCGCTGATGACCAAGCTTTGGGATGCGTTGGAATCGTCGCGCCCGGACTGCGCCTTTGTCTATATCACGCACGATTTGGAGTTCGCGGCGTCGCGGCTGGCGGCCAAGAAATTCGCACTGCATGGGTACGTCGCGGAGCCGGACCCGCGGTGGGACGTCGAGCCGCTCCCGACTGATATTGCGGGCATTCCGGAGGAAATCATTTGCCGGATCGTGGGCAGTCGGCAGCCTATCCTTTTTGTCGAGGGGGACAGCGCTAGCGAAGACATGGCAGTGTATCGTCGCGTGTACCCGTCGCATACGGTAATCCCTGTTGGCAGTTGCGACGCCGTCATCGCCAGCGTCGGCGCCTTTCGTGCGCACCACAGCCTCCATCGCGTCACATGCAGCGGAATTGTCGATGCCGATCACAGAACCCAGCCGGAAATCGCCCGTCTCCAATCCATGGATGTGCTGGTCACGCCGGTAGCTGAAATCGAAAATTTATTCCTGCTTCCTGACGTGTTTTCGCCCCTCGCGCGGACCTTGGGGCACGAGTCGGCCGAAGCTGCAGGTCTTGCCGCGCAGCTCGCGAATCGCATCCTCGAGATAGCCGACAAGGACGTTGACGCCTTCGCCATGCGCTATACCAAGCGGCGAATCGATCGATCACTCAAGGTCATCGGGTTGACCTCCAAGAACATCGCGGATTTGAGGGCGGAGTTCGCCAGCAAAATGATCTCCATTGATCCAGCGAGCATCCACGCCGACGCACTGGCACGGCTGACCACCAGCATTGCCAGCGGCAATGTGGTGGAGGTGCTTGAGATTTACGACAACAAGGGACTGCTGGGCCAGGCAGCCGCGCTGCTTAACATGAGCAGAAATGGGCTGCAGGAGCATATCGGCCGCATGCTTCGTTCGAATTTGGGACAAGAATTCCAGGACGCCGTGCGCGCCAAGCTGCCGTCGCTGACCGCCAGCCCGGCGGCGACCGCGACGCCGCTGGCCGTCGCTGCAGCTGCCTGATCGAGCGAGACTCAAACATGGCACAGCGAGGCACAGCATGAGCCGTCCTTCCTTCCACCTCACTGACGAGCAGGCACGGCTGCTCGTTCGCGAGATGCAAGGCATCCTGGCGAAGCACCCCCGCGCCGGACATGGCCATCGACCCTTTGTGCGCGACTTTCTACGCGCGGTATATCAAGCGACAGGTTCAACGTTCAGCCCGGCGATCTACCGCCGCCTCCTTGAAATCTACGCGCCAGACCGGCGCCCATCGACGGACACCTTGGCGGATGAAAAGAAGGCGCTCGATGTGGAACTGGCACGCGAGGCACGTGCCGGCCGGGAACTGGACGACGCGACCGGAATTGAGCTCGCCGCCGTGATCGAACGCGCGGTCGACCATGCCTTGGACCGGCACCGGGCCATTCCGACGCGATCGCCGCCGCAGAGTGACAGCATCGCCGTCGCGCAACGCGACTTCCTTCAGCAACGCCTCAGTGACGTGGAAACCGAGCTGAGCGCCGCGCGCACGCAAGCGGTTCGTGCAGCTGTGGGGCTGCAGGCCGCCGAGGCAGCACGCGACGCGCTCTTGACGCAGCTGGCCGGAGCACGCGACGTTGCCGCCGCGCAGCTGCAGCGACTCGGCGAGCTGACGAGGGAACTGGAAGCGACACGCACCTTCGCCATGCGCGCCATCGACGGGGTGCGCGGGGAAACGCGCGCGTGGCAGGAACGGTGTGTCTTCCTGGAGGGCGAACTGCAGCGCGCGAAGCAGCATGCCGAGTATTTCCGTCAGATCGCGTACCAGCGGGGTGCGGCGATACCACCTGATTTGCGGTCGGAGTCGAAGAAATGACGGCGATCACACTTCAGCCAAGCGCCGACGATGCAATGCTGGCGCGACCCGAACCAGGCCACGCGCTCGGTCCGGTCGCGGACGATTGGGCCGCCGTCGAGGTCGTGCTGCGCGCGCTGCGCCAGCGCAGCCGCAGCACGGGCGGCCAGACGGAAGCCACGTATCGGTTCCATCTGGCGAAGCTTCGCTGGTATTGCGAACACGTCAGCCGGATCACGCCATCCCGCTGGAGTGCGCAGGACGCCGAGCACTTCCTGGCGTTTCTGGCGCACCTGCCTGCCGACGCGCTATGCACGCGTGGCGCCGTGGCCGGCACGCCGGGGTGGACGCCCTTTCGCCAGCTGCCGTCCACCAGCAGCCAGGCCGACATCCGCCGTTTCGTGCATGCGCTCTTCAACGCCTGGCACAAAATGGGATATGTGCGGTTCAATCCGATGTCACTCATCGGTGCCGCGGAGGCCCGGAAGGTCAACACCAATCGGGCCATCCCGCTTGATCTGTATGACGTGGTCCTGGAAACGATCCAACGGTCGGCAACGGAAGCGTTTACCAGCCGTCAGGCGGCGGCGCGGGACCGCTTTGTTTTTGAAGCGCTGCGCGGGCTCGGCTTGCGCGCAAGCGAACTCGTCGGTGGCCGGATGAATGCGTTTTATGCGCTGACGGTTCCGAAATCGGGTCAACGGTATTGGGTGTTTCATGTGACCGCGCAGACCGGGAAGGGCGGTAAAGCGCGCCGCATCCCCGTGCCACGCACCGTCTGGACCGCATTTACTGCGTACCGCCGCGCCTTCGGCATGGCCCCAGAACCCGGGATAGGGGAGGGGACGCGGCTGCTACTGTCGCCCAGAACGTCATCCGTGTCGATTGCCGGCAAAGCGATCAAGCGCACTGCCGACCGCCGCTTCTTCCACGCCTGGCGCGAAATCACGACACGGCAAGCGCTGTATGACATCGTGAAAGGACGACTGAAACACGCAGCCGATGAGCTTGCTGCCGGCGGCAATGTTGACGAAGCCGAGCGCTTGCGGGGAGCGTCCCCGCACTGGCTACGCCATACCTACGGCAAGGCCACGCTGCTTTCCGGACAGGACGTCCGTGAAGTCGCGGCAGCTCTGGGCCACTCGAGTCTTGAGACGACCATGATCTATACCGAACAAGACGCGCTGGATCTAATTGCAGCCTTCGAACGTGCAAGCCCCGGAGTGCTGGCTTCGGAGGACGACTTGACTCTCAGCGACGCCCGCATGTGAACTAGAATGGCGAAGCGGTCTACAGCGCGTGTTCAATGACGCGCGCACAAATGAAAGCAACGGGTACCCCCCGTTGATGAAGCAGAATAAAAAAATCGAGGGGAGAACCTGCATTGGATCCGGTGTCAATTGCGCTCGCATTCTTTCTGAAGAATCCGTCCCTAACCGTCTCCACGGTTGACAAGGCCATGGCGCCCCGCGCCATCGACATGACGAAAATGCAGGAGAGCCTCGCGGACCTGTCTAAGGAGGTCCTGCTTTGCTATCACAAAACGGCACGCTTTCATGCGGTCGACGTTCTCGCCGTTCCCTGGACGCGGGAGTCCCAGTATGGAGCTGAAAAATCGATCGTTCTTCGGATTCATTACGCCGGCATCGGGGCCGTGAACCGCTATGAAATGACGGTAGCCGTCATGGGAAAGCAGGACAAGGTGCGGGCCACGGTGGTATCCGATAGCGCGGTGATCCCGTATAACAAGAAATGTGCCCTCGAGGATTGGACCGGCGCCTGACTTGGCCAGTGGCGTGACGCAGCTTCGTCTCCCGCGCAGCGTACGCGCCGCGCAACGCGGGTTACCGTCATTGGCCGGCCGCCATGCCGCGCTTTGCCGGACGGCGTTTCGCCTTGCCACCGTCGAGATATGCCTCGATCGACTTCAACTCGGCCAAGCCGACATACTGTTGCACGACCTCCGGCGGCGTGCCGTTGCCTAGCTCGGTTTCGATGTAGGTATTGCGTAAGGTGCGCGGCCCGAGCCGCTTGACCGGGATCTGGGCCCGCTCGAACACCGCCGCGGTTGCGCGATACACGGCGGACACCGACATCGTCGACACGCCGCGGCCCGGGCTGGCCGGAAATAAGAACTTCCCGGGTAAATACGTGGCCAGCTCGCGGCGCCGCTGGACCCAGCCGAGCACGATGTCGACGACGACCGGCTGCAGCAATGCCTCATGGTCGTCGGCGCGGTTGCCGGTGGCCGCGCGCTTCACCTTAACCGATACGCGCGTCTGACCCGGCTTCAGCGCAACGCTGGTCGTGTGCAGCGTAACCGCCTCGGACGGCAGCAGTCCCGCCCCCAGAATCAACGCCAGCAGCGCGCCGTCGCGCTGCGCGCGCCAGTCATCTGTCGGCGTTTGCCCGGGCAGGTTCGCCAAAAAAGCTGCGACCTGGGCCGCGGTAAGGGCCTGGCGCTCGAGGTTGCGGCCGGTGGCACCCGGGGTGCGGAATGCTTCGAGCGAAGCATGTCCTGCCGGATTCGGGTTCACTTCCAGGTGCGCGAAGACGCGCTCGAGCAAGGCCAGGTATTTGACCCGCACCCGGCTGTAGGGCCCGCGGCGGCCAGGGGTGCGCCGGTTCAGGAACTCTCCGATGTGCGCGGAATTTACCGTATCAAAGGTAAGGCCACGTTCGATCAGATAGGCGCACACGGCATTGAACATGGCGCTGAGCACCCGCTTCGAGTTGTCCCGCAGCGGGTAGATCGCGCCTGTCTGCGGGTTGGTGGCCGGCGCGCGCCGCCCTGCCTTCAGGTACGCCTCGGAGCTCACGAACTGCGCGAAGGCGAGTTGTGGTGCGTTGCGCCAGTCCGGTTTTTTCATACGTGTTTCCTGGGCAGGTGAGGGAGCATTCTATCGGGCGGTTCAGCGATCGGAACATGATATTGCAATTGCTATTTTAGACAATTCGCAATTAATAATCCAATGCCTGTCCGGCACCACAAGGGCGATGCGCGAGCGCCGGCGCGCTGTACGCCCGCCCGGTGTGAAGCTCCAGAGCCGCCATGCTGGTGGCGGACAGTTGTGAGCTTTGGCCGTCGCGACGGAGTCGGTGGTATGTCCGGAGCGCTAGAGCGCAGTTGGATTATTAATTGCGAAAGCTATGCGCTGCGCGGGATTCGTGAAGCAGCGATCCAAGGCTTGGCAGTCGCCGTCCTCAAGCCCAATTGAGGTCGATGCGGGACGGCGCGGATGGATGCGCCTGCAGACAAGGCCGTCCGAATGCTCTGATCAGGGCCGGCTGGTCGACATGGGACATATGCGCACGACCGTACGGGCTAAGCCAACCGGTCGCCCGTGGCAAGTCTGGATGCTGCGCCAGGAGGGCAATGTCGCCCGTCGTGGTCGGCCCTACCAGCGCGCCACCGATGCAAGATTGCCTGCGCTGCTTACGACAACATCACGCCTGGGACCATGCACTTAAGCGGCAGGCATTGCCAACGCATCGACGCGCCCGGCTTGCAGCAGGAGGTCGGCGAAATCGGCGCCCGGCAGCGGTTTGGCGAGCAAGTACCCCTGCATTTCATCGCACGACAGCGATTCCAAGATTGCCAGCTGCGATTCGGTCTCGCCCCCTTCAGCCACCACGTCCATGTTAAGTGCATGGGCGAGGTTGATGATCGCCGCTACGACCGACGTCCCCTTGGTGTCGCTGGGGGACAGGCTGTTGACAAACATCCGATCGACCTTCAGTTGCCGCACCGAAAACTGCTGCAGGTAAGATAGGCTCGAATAGCCGGTGCCGAAGTCATCGATTGCCAGATCGAACCCCGCCTGCTGCAGGCGGTCGATTGTTCGCTTGGTTTCCTCGGCATTCTCCATCGCGACCGACTCAGTAATCTCGAACATCATGGCCGAGCGGTCGATGCCATGGCGATCGGTAATACGGGTGATGTCATCCACCAGCGTCGCCGAGCGGAAGTTGATGCGCGAAAGATTCACGGCGACACGGATAGGCGTCAAGCCCGCCGCCAGCCACGCGACGAGCTCCTGGCAGACCTGTTCGACGACCCAGAGATCGATCGCGATGATCTGGCCGGACTGTTCGGCCACCGGGATGAATTCCGCCGGCGAGACCAAGCCCAATTCAGGGTGCTGCCAGCGCACCAGCGCCTCGGCGCCGAGCAGGGTGCGGTGGCGACAATCCCATTTCGGCTGAAACTGCAGGAGAAGCTGTCCAGACGCAATTGCGCGATGCAGCCCTTGCTGGATGTCGGCGGTACGCTTGCTGGCGATGTTCATTGCCTCTTCGAAAAAACGATAGGCGTTGCGGCCGCCGGTTTTGGCTCCGTACATTGCCGCGTCCGCGTGCGAGAGCAGGGCGTCAATGGTGGTGCCATCGTCCGGATACAGGCTGATGCCAATCGATGCGGAGGCTCTGATGCGAGTGGTTCCGAGCGCGATGTCAGCCTTAAATGCGCCGAGCAGTTTTTCGGCGACGTGCGCGGCGGCGCCGGAGGCCGGCAACTCCTCGACCAACACCACGAATTCGTCGCCGCCAAGACGCGCTATGGTGTCCTCCTTGCGCATGGTCTGGCGCAGGCGATCGGCGATCGCCTTGAGCAGCTGATCGCCGATGGTGTGGCCCATTGAGTCATTGATGACCTTGAAGGCGTCGAGGTCGATGAAGTACAACGCAAAGCGGGTTTTTGCGCGGGCGCCACGTTCAATCGCATGGCACAGGCGATCGGTAAGCAGGTAGCGGTTCGGCAGACCGGTGAGCGCATCATGGGTGGCCTGATACTGCAATGAGCGGGTGTACAGGGTAGCGCTGCGCTCCAGTCGTGAATCGAGAATTGACAGCACCAAGGCAACGGTGAGGACGTTCAACGTGATGACGATGATGGTGACGGCCAGCCAGGTCAGCGACAGGTCCGAGGCGGCGCCACAAATGGAGCCGACCGGAAAAGCAGTGCGGAGCAGGATTGTCCGGCACTGATGCGGACGCCGGAACGAGCCGGATCATTGACTCCGAACTGCGGGCAAGGACAACCGGGCACGCAGGCCAACCGGGCTAGGCCCGGGTAGCCCGCAGCATCGCCTTGGACAAGCGCTCCAGATGGCACAATGCATCATCGGTTAGAACGATCTGCTTGCGCCGCGTATCCTCGGTGTCGATCAATTCAATCCAGCCCTTTTTGCGCATGGATTTGAGCCGCGTATGGATGGTCGCCGCTGCGCCGAATTCCTGTCGGGCCATCATGTCCCGCACCGACAACCGTTCACCCTGCTGGCCAATGCGAGCCACGAACGCGAGGATCCGCTCCTCGAGCGGATCTAGCTGCGGCAATGTGGGCAATCCGCGTACGGCCTCGGCCAGCTCAAGGAAGCGGATATAAATGTCAGCCGCTCGGCGCTTTTTCATCCAAATGTTGATTGCAAATCGAATTCTTGCAGAGTAGAGTACTGGCCGCCATATGCTGGGTCGTCAAGCCGTCTCATTGCATGAGTCATTGTAACGTATGAGATAGGGCGGTCGTCCCCATGCTGTCGGATGTGAACCAGAAGCTTATTATCGTCCTTTCCACGGCGCTTGCCTTTATCGGGGCACTGTGGGCAAACGAGGTGCTGTTTTCGCGGCTCGAGTTCATCGCCGGCATTAACTGGATTTACCTGCCGGCCGGCGTCCGGGTGCTGTCAACCTTGCTGTTTGCCGAAACCGGGGCGGCTAGCCTGCTGCTGGTGTCTTGACTCGTCTCCTTCGGGTACTTTTTCCCGACCGGCCCCATCCGAGCCTTCATGGGTGGGCTCTTGTCCTCTCTGGCCCCCTATCTTGTCTACCGGATCGCCGCCTGCCGGTACGGTTTCCAAGACTCGTTGGCCAACCTGACGCCCCGCCGGCTCCTTGCCCTGATCGCCATTTATGCGATCGCGAGTCCTTTGCTCCACCACTTGTGGTTCTGGATCCACAAGGACGTCGTCAATCCCTTGCCAGGCTTTGTTGCGATGGCTGTCGGCGACCTCAGCGGGGCGCTGCTTGTCGTGTACACGGCTAAGGCTGTGCTGTCATTATTCCCCAGATTGCTTCGCCCGCAGCGGACATAACGGCTGTCGTCACTGCTCATTTGTAGGCGCCGCCTGTGGGGGCGCGCGGACGGTCAGCTGCTACGGTCAATCGGTGCGGTTTTGCGCAGCAGGCCAGTCCCCATTGGAAGAGCGTCCCGCAATAGCGCGGCCGGGGTCGCCGATGGCATGCTCGCCGTAGCCATACTCGATATTCCGACACGGCGCGCGAACTACAGCCAGCTAAAGCACGACGGATTAGGGCGAGAACATGTGCGTCGCATTTGGCACAAGCCATGACGCTCAAAGCGTTCGGCGTCGCGCGCAAATTTTTGTGGATGTCTATGGCCGAATTGCGGACAATGCGACGTTTGGTAATATTTCCATAGTAACCGATGATTAACTACAAGATGAGCGTGCACCTGTTTAGGGTGTTTGAGCTTAACAATGCACCGCCGCTTGAAAACCTTTTTCCCAGAATCCAAGCCGATGCGCTTCCCGAGCGGCTGCGTACGGTCGCCAATTATCAGATGCGTCTCGAGCACATTGCCCCGCCTAACACCGACGGGAATCGTACGCGCTTCTGGTTCCTCGACTTCACAAAACTGCGGTTCGAGCACGGTCCGGGAAAGGTAGGCACGACCACGCCGATCGAGGGCTTTGCCTTGAACGACGATGAGGGTTTTGGCGAAGAAACTGCGGCCCTCTACGATCCCCAAACAAAGTATATGATCGTGCAGTATAACCATCATGGCGTGCGGGCCGCGTCAATTCAGGAATACTTCAGCACCTACTTTCTCGACCCCAACCAGGTGAGCGCATATCAGCTTCGTATTCAGCTCGATGGAACGGCAGACGCCCGGCTTGCGCACAAACGCGTGCTCACCAAACTGCAGTTCAAGGTTGCGCCGCCACAAATCACGGCGGCACATCGCAATGCTAACGTTGGTCTGTCGCGGGCGCTGGATTTCAACGACCGCTTTGATGGCGCCAACCTCGAAGTGGTGATCCAAGCCGAGAAAGGCGGCGCGCTAAACTTTCAGAGCGCGACGTCCCTGATCAACAAACTGAAGGAACTCGTCGCCGTCGGCGAAGCGGGCGGCGAGCGAATCGTCAGCAAGTTTGAAGTGGTCGGCAAGGACGATCCGGTGAGCCGTAACGACGCAATCAACATGCTCGCGCCGAAGTTGGAGTCGGTCGTGGACCAACTTCAGCTTGGCCTTGACCGCCGGTTTACGCTGGAGTCCCGGTGGCGGAGCCTGGCCCGCGCGCGCAACGGTTGGACCCAATACGTGCCAGACTAAGCTATGCATCTGTTCGTCGAAAAATGCTATCCCCATGTGGCGGCCCTCCTCGCGGGTGCCGCGTGGTGGCATTTTTCGCCCGACCTGCCGGCCGACGAAAAAGAGTTCCTTGCAGCCGCCCTTAGCCTTGGCGCCGTCCTGACTGGCTTTATCGCCACCGCGCAAGCAATCCTGATGGCGCTTCCCACGGATAGCGTCATGGGGCGCTTGCGGACAACCGGCTATGTGAACGACCTGATTCTGTATCTTTCTGACGCACTGCAAGGCGGGATGGCGTTCTCCGTGCTGAACGTTGTCGGCTTTTTCCTGATCAAGCCAGGCCAGCATTTGCCGACGCTTTTTGCTGTGTTGTGGATCTTCTTTGGGGTTTTTTCGATCTGCGCCTTCGTTCGAGTATCGAAGATTATGCTCAAGATTATGCGCTAGTCCCCTCGCGCGGCGTCACATCCTAAGGAGCCGCCGCGCACCGCAGACGGTCGACTCTCTCCCGAGCAATGTTCTGAGTGCGTCGTCCGCGCGTATCCCGCGGCAGGGGACGCCCGTCACCTATTCCTGACAACGCGCAGCGAACCGCCGCGCATGGGACAGCAGGGTGCCACGTCACCGTTCCGGCATATTGCCTTTGGCGGCGGTCCGCGCTGGCAGACACCTATCTGCTCGTTACAGGGACCGACCAGCGTTTTCCGCACCATATCGATTCCCTCGTACTGGGCAATCGGCAGTCGCTTGTTCTCCATATCGGCCAGGTCAACAGATACCCTGCTTTAAAAGCGGCATGTCCTCGCCCGGACCATCCCCAAGGGCGGCCGCCCCGCCGATACGCTGCTGCATCTCGGTGCTCGATATCCTCGTCCCAAGCCTGAATGCAGCAAAGTGACAATCCGCCGTTGAGGCGGCGACTACATTCAACGCTGTCCGTGGGACAAACTGACCACACGCTTCTTAACGCTCTAAAACTTTGAACAAAAGATTACTTAGGTATTGATGTGGATCAGATGTTATGGGATAGTGTCAATCTTTCTTTAGGGTAACGTCAGCGTCGATCGGAGGCGTGGGCCCTGCTTAAAACGCTCTAATATTTATAACGATGATGGAGTATTCAGCTTTGAATCAGGCACGTTGCAACGTGTCCGGCTTGCGCATCAGACGTTCCTTGCTGGCTTGGGCACTCGTTGGCACCGCAGTCCTGAGTGGCTGCAATAAGACCTACAGCGACGTGCTGGCCTCCGTTGCTGACAAGCTCGATCGCGGGGCCTACAGCGGCGCCTGCACCGAAGGCGAGGACTACTTGCGCGGGAAGCCGGACGGGTCAGGTCGTCTTGCCTGGGCGCTCGCCAAAGCCTGCGCCCAGACGGGCGACGCCGACCAGACAATCTCGTACATCGGGCAGGCGATCCGCGCGCACGCGGCCAGCGGCGTCGATGCCATGAACGAACCCCTGCTCGAACCGCTGCACACCGACCCGCGCTTCGTCGCGCTCGCCGCCGGCACGGATGCTTCCGTCCCGCCTTTGCCGGGAACCGTGCAACGTGCGGCCGCGCCGTCGGTGTCCGCCGCCATCGGCGAGGGCGGCGTCGAAGCGCGCGCCGGCGACGTCTCCGTCAAGCTTCCCAACTGAAACGCCCGTTACACAATCCTCCCGGAGAACACAATGAAAATGACCGCAGTCATGTCGGCGCTGCTCGCGCTCGGCTTTTCCGCATCCGCTTGCGCGGAAATCCTGTCCGCGAACGGCATGGCCGAAGTCAGCGTCAAGGCCAGCGGCGACCTGGTGACGGCACGCCGCCTTGTCCGGGAAGAAGCGGAAAAGAATGCGGTGGCGCAGATCCTCAAGATCAAGCTGAGCGCCAATCCAAGCGATCCCAAGGTGCGCGGCGCACTCGCGGACCTGCGCACGCAGCTGCTCGATAACCTCAAGACCAGCTTCAACGCCGAAGGCGACGCGCTGACCGCCAAGACGGCACTGCAGGTCGACGCCGCGCAATTCATGGACCTCGCCAAGTCGCTCGGCATCACCTCGCGTGCGGCGAGCGCATCGGCTAAGGTCCTGTTCCTGATCGACGAGTACTACGGCGTGGGCACGAAGCTCGATCCGTCCGCACCGCTCGTCACGGAAATCGATTATTCGCACGACAAGAGTGCCTTCTCCGACCGCAGCGCCTCGGCGTCCGGCTCGCGCAGCGCCTCGTCGTCCTCGGCCAGCGCTTCCAAGGCCAGCTATTCGGCGGCCAGCTCGGAAAAGGCCGCTTTCGCGGCGAGCTCTTCGTCCAGCGTAGCGGCGCGCGACCAGGCGGCTTATTCCGCATCGGACAAGGCTGCCTTCGCCGGCTCGGACCGGCGCGCCGCGGGTTATCAGGACGGTGCAGGCGGCTCGGCCGCAGCCGCGCGCAACACGCAGGTTGCCGGCGCGCGCGAGACGCAGGTGGCCGGCGCCCGCGACAGCCAGTACGCGGCGTCGCAGAAGTCGGCCGCGGCCGGCAGCTATTCGGCGCAATACGCCGTGGCTGCGTCGTCCGAGCAGGCGGCCGCGTCGAAGTCGGCCAGCGCATCGAGCTACGCCACGCAGCAGAAGGACATCCAGCGCCAGAACGACGTGGTCAACCTCAAGGTGCGCCAGGTGTTCCCCGGCATCGACAACGCAAAACCGGCTGACGATGCCTCGGCGCTCATCAACCAGAAGCTGCAGCAGGTGGTGAAGGAGTTCGGCCTCGTCTACACCGATGAAAAGGACTTCCGCTACGAAGGCGGCCGCAAGCTGACGGTCAGCGACATCGGCAAGCTGCAGAAATTCGATGCTTACCTGAGAAAGGCGGCGCAAGGCAACTACAAGGCGAAATACCTGGTCTACGGCACTGCCGTGATGCAGTCGGAAGGCCAGACGCCGAGCGGTCAGGTGCAGTGCGCCGGCCAGCTGGCGCTCAGTTCCTCCGACGTCGATACCGGCGAAGGCTTCATGTCGGGCACCATTACCAAGCGCGCCGTGGGCTCCTCCGACCAGAACTGCCGGTCCAATCTTTCCGAGGCCCTGGCCCGTACGCTGGCAGATACCGTCGGCACCGCCGCGCAGCGCGAACTGCAGCAGGCGGCTACCCAAGGACGCACCTATACCCTCGCGCTGTATAGCGCCTTACGCGTGCCGTCGCGCCTGCGGCGCGAGTTCTCCGCCAAAGTCAAGGCGCTCGACGGCGTCGTGGAAATCAACGACGACGGCAACGCCACCGAAGAGATGCGCAGCTGGACCGTGGTCGCCAAGGGTAACTTCGCCGAGAAGATCGACGACCTGATCGATGACATCGTCGAGAGCGACAACTCGGCCTACAAGGCGGCACGCTTCGAGAAGCACGGCAATCGTATGGTGTTCTGCGTCGAGGGCAAATGCCCGCAGGAGTTCTGATGCGCCTGCGTGCCATTCTCGCCGCGTTCGGCGGCCTGCTGGCGGCAGGCTCCGCCGCTGCGGGACAGTTCTATCTCTTCCCGGTCAAGGAAATCGAGGGACTCGTGCCTGCGGCGGCCGGCCACGTGCGTCCCCTGGTCGACGAGCGACTGGTGAACAAGCTGTTCCGCGATGCAGCCGGGCAGCAGGCCCAGCGCAGCCTTGTGGAGCATTTCGTCAGCGCGCTCAACAATGCGTATCCGAATTCCACTATCCATCCGCGCCAGGTCTACGACGTCAATCTCGGTAGCGGCCACAAGTTCCTAAACGACGACCAGCTGGCGTGCAAGCAGACGCCGTCCTACAACGTTGCAGACACCTATGGCGTGGTGATCGGCATTACCCGCGCCTCGGTCTATGAAGTGGCGCGGGGTGGCAGCGTGGAGGTGCTTGTCCCGGTGACGCTCAACCTGCAGTTCATCAAGCCGAACCTCGCCAAAACCGTCTACACGATTAGCGAAACGCTGTACTCGCCGTTCCGCTTCAGCCGCGCTGAATACGAATCGGGCAGTGTGGACGGCGTGATCCGCGACGTGCTGGTGAAGAACATCAAGACTCAGGTGTCGAGCTTGGTGGCCAGCGCGCGCGCCGCTTTCAATCCGCAGGATGTCGCAGTAAAGCTGGTGGATCGCGACGGCAAGTTCCTCGTGGCCGACAAGGGCTTCGAGGCCGGATTCGCCAAGGGCGAACAGGTCGAGGCGCGCGATGGCGCGGGCAAGGTCAGCATCTTCGACGTCCTGTACGCGGACAACGGTTATGCCGTGCTGAAGACCGCTGCCGGCTCGGCAGGCGTCGGCGACACGCTGCAATTCGTGTTCGACCGGCCGGCGGACGACAGCCGCAAGCCGCGCCTGATGCCGGTGGTGTCGAGCCGTCCGGAAGATGCCTGGTCGAGCGCGATTTCCGACATCTTTTCCAAGGACATCGGCTTCCAGGCCTCGTTCCACCTCAGCCCGGTGGACGTGAATTTCACGCAGACGAAGGAACTCATCACCCGCGCGGCGAACTGCGTCACGTGGCAGAAGATTCCGGCGATGGCGGAAGCCTCCGGCGAACGCAAGGATCCGCCGAATTTCTTCATCCGCTTCACGCCGGCTATGTCGCCGGTCGCCAATCTGAGCGGCAAGGGCGGCACGCGCAGCGCGGAGATATTCCATACGCTGGTCACGGCGCAGATCGTCGACACCTTCGGCCGGGTGGTGTTCTCGGAAATCGGCGACAACGACTACACCATCGAACGCACCAACGGCGAAGGGCTCGCGCTGGCGCAGGCGCGCGAGGTGTCGCTGAAGAACGCCGCACAGAAGCTGGCGCGCAACGTCGTCGCCAATGTCCGCTTCGAGCCGAAGGAGTACCGCATCGCGCGCGTCACCGGCGACCGTCTCTGGATCGAGGGTCTGAATGGCGTCACGTCGGGCGAGAAGCTTGCAATCGACGTGTTGCACCCGCTGTCGGCCAAGGCAGGGGGCAAGCCGGTCGTGCTCGATCTCGACGTCGGTCCGGGAGCGGGCGACAGCGTCGTGGAAAGCGGGTTGGTCGGCTTGCCCTATTCGGTGACGAACCCGGCGCTGCCCAAGCCGGAGCGGGGCGACGTGGTGCGGGTGTATGCCAACTCGCCGCCGGGCCTGACGAAGGTCGCCGATTGCCGCGAACCGGCCTACATCGGCCAGAACAACCTCTTGGAAGTGGACTACCTCGCGCCCATCGTGCGGCATGCCCTCTACCGGTCCGCACGTTACGCCAGCTACATCGGCGATCCCGCCTTCTATGCCGACGCGAATGGCCTGCTGCGCCAGGGTCTGTTCGACCTGCAGGTCGAGGCACCGCAGATCGACCTGTGCAGCCAGCCCGGTTATGCGATCCGTGAAGAAGCGACGACGTGCGACGCCGGCGACAGCTGCAAGGCGGCCGCGGTCATGGGCATCGTCGCCCGGTTCAAGAAGGGACAGGAGATTCAGAAGACCGTGACGTCCGGCTTGCGTACCGAATTCACAGGCTTCCCGTCCGCCGGCAAGCGCAGCTACATCGGCTACAAGCAGCTGGGCGGCGCACTTTCCATGCAGTCCGATTTCATCAACAAGCTCAATGCAAATTGAGTCAACACAAGGGAGTCATCCATGAAAATCGTGGGTAAGGCAGTCATCCTCGCAGCTTGCGTCTTCGCCGCCAATGGCGCCTATGCGCAGTTCGGTGGATTCGGCAAGCTGGCCGGCGGCAGCAGCGACAGTGCATCGGCGAGCAGCGACGTATCCGCCGACGTCAACGCGTTCGTCACCAAGAGTGCGGCGCTCAGCACCCTGACGGCCAGTGCAGTCACGGCGATCAACGCCGCGTTCTCTTCCGAAGAGCAGCTTGCGTCCAAGCGCGCGACGCTGGCCGACATCGCGAAAATCACCGACCCGAAAGAAAAAGGCGCAAAGCTGGCTGCGCTCTACGAGTCCGAATCGGCCGAAGCGAAGCGCCGCCTCGAGTCGGGCGACATGGAAAAGCAGATCGGCGGCCTCGACGCGGACAAGAAGAAGCAGATCGGTTCTGCGCTGCTGAACTTTGCCATCGGCGCCCTGCAGGCAGTGGACCTGAGCAAGAGCGGCCAGAACATGATGCAGAAGGCATCCGGCAATCCGATGACCATCACCAAGCTGATGCCGGTGAAGGATGCGCTGCCGCTCCTCGGCAAGGTTGCAAGCGACTCGACCGGCTTCATCGCCGGCGTGATGAAGCTGGCCAAGGGTGCGAACATCGCCGTGCCGGCCGTCACGGTCAGCTCCAAGCCGGTGGACGTCACGGTGTAATTGTTCCACGATGTGCAAGCCTGTTCCGATCAACAGGCTTGCACCAGCAGTTCCTCACCGGATCTGCAAGCCGCCAGCACAGCGGCTCGGCCGCACGCCGGTCCGCTACGCTTAGCCTAGACGCGATTCGCCCGGCGACAACTCTGTCCGCGGACCATCGCACCGTCTCCCGATGTAGCGTCTGGTAATGGCACGGCCCGGCTGCCGTGCTACCGCAACCGGCGACGCAGCGTTGAACTCAGTGTGACGCTGTCAGCGTCGTCAGCCGCGCGGTGGTCCTCGAGCCGCTTCAGCGCCTCCGCCAGCGGTTCGCCACGCCAAATATTGAACGCCCTTTGGGGGCCGCGTGGTTGACTACGCCGGATATCGAACCAATCGGCCGCCCTGCGCAGCCAATCGGTCGCTTCCCTTACCTCCACGGTTCCAGCACGCAGCACCGCCAACCGGTCCAGCAAGTGCGCCTCGGCGGCCGTCGCATCGCGGTCGAGCAGCACGTTCACGCGACCGCCGTCGGACACGGTGGCAGCACCGTTGAAGAACCGTTCGACCAATGCACGGCGCGGATTCCCGAACAGGGCGGCAAGCGCGACCAGTTCCCCGGCATACGGGGACATGGCATGCAAGACGCCGTGCATACCTGAGCAGGCTGGAGCACGCGACGCGCCGACTGATAGGCAGTGGTATGCCAGAGGGCGGGCCGCGCCGGCTGTGAGTACCACCATCCCGGCCGAAGCGCTCAACTGTGTGGCGTCATCCGCCGCGTCGTTATCAACGCTCTGCCTGGCCACGCTGTGTTGCCGGCGCTGCGCGAACGCGCGACACCAGAGGACAGGGTAGGGTGCCGGCCATGCCCTCGAACAAACGCCGCGTGCTCGACCCGGCAATCCGGCCACGCCGTACCCGCACCGCGGCGCGCCTGCACCGGCCAGTAGTCCACCCCGGCGTGGACGCGGCACGCGGGCGTGGCTCAGCAATCAGTCGCGCGTGGCATGGGTGATTGCCAGGCCTATGCCGACCAGTTTTTCGATGACTTCGGCTTGGCTGGCGGCCTGCATCACCCCCTTGAGTTCGTGCAAGCCATCACGCGTGAACTTGGTCACGGGGACATTAATGAACCCGTCGGGCTCGGAGCGTTTCGTGGTTTGGGACTGGGCAGCTTTAGGCATGGGGTCTCACTAAAAGTTAGGTTTTTGCTTGGGCGATGTCACACGAGGAGCGGTTACCCTCTGGTGTGGCACCGTACGAGGCACTGTACCGGCCACACCGCGGTTGGCAACAAGGGGGCGGTCGGGCCAACGCCGCGGCATGGCAGCCGACCGCACACCTACAGCGCCAGGCGCCCGCACGACGCGATACGCGATTCATCGGCACAGTCACGGTCACTCACCGACCTGCGACTCGCTGAGGGTGCGCACATACTCGCTGCGCCACCGGCCGGCCTGCTCCAAGGTGATACGCCGTTCTGCCAGCAATGCGCAGACGTGCATGGGACTCAGGTCGTTTTCCTCGTGAAAGTCGTCAAGCGCTCTATCCAGCAGGGCCGTGCGGATATCGCCAAAGACAACTGTCCCGTTCTGGGCTTCCGCTGCGCGTTCCCGCTCCAGTCGCCCGACGGCGGCCGTCAGGCACTCCCCCCGCCAGACGTCGGACAGCCCGTTGCAGAGGAACAGCCATTCGCCAACGTCCCAGACATAGGCAATATTGTCCGCCGCACGTGCGATGAGGGAGGTCACTTCGTCTTCTGCGGCTTGCGCATCCTCATTCAGGCAAGCATAGTGATTGTTTTGCTCTTCCTCGAAAGACGCCCCGTCCAGTACGCGCTGCAGCAGGCTTCGGAAACGGGGATCGGCCAGCAGGTCCGCCAGGGCATCACCCCGGATCCTCGAGGTGAATTCATAGTACCGGGTGCGGCCGAACCAGATTTCTTCCGGAACGGCGACCCACGCCGCTTTCCACATCGCGACCCACGCCTTGCCGGTCTCCAGGTCTAGTGCCAGGTACCCCTGATCGGCCTCGTCATCGGTACACAAGGGCGCCAGGCAGGACCGGTAGTCGCTTGGATCTTCCAGCATACGCAGTTCCATGTTTGCTCCAGATTCCATCGTGCGCCCGCGTCCGGCACGGGTGTGACCGCGCGGCACACAAGAGATATCGTACTGGACCGGGGAAGCGGCCTTTGCAGTATTCGGGACCGCGCCGGCAGCACCAAAATGAACTCCCCCGGTGCCGAACGATTTGCCGGTTCCACCGCACTGCGTTCCGGTATAATCCGCCGCCCCGTGACCCGGCCCGCGGTGCGCGTCCGCCTCGACCAGTGCGGGTTATGCCCGGACGTATGACCGCCTGCGTCCGGCAACCGGTGCCTGCGCCTCCCGTGCGCCGCTGTGGGCATCTGCGCGGGTGGCACGGTGAGCCCGCCATGGCGTGCCCAGCGCTGCTACCGCGGCGCTGCCTGGCACATTGCCGGCTTCACCGTGGCTGGAAGACCTCGCGGGCGCGCCCCCGTTCGCAGGTCTCGCACACGGGCCTTGGGATGCGCGGAAAGAGCCATACAGCAGACCTAAACTCGCCATGCACGTTGCGAATGTTGATTTCGACCGCTTGCCATCCGTATCTGTAGCGAATTTTGGCCCCGCCCTGTCTAGTGGATTCCTTGTTTGCACCAGGCGCGTTCATCGCTCGATCGGGTCACGATGCGATGAAAGAGGCGGGTCAACGGCCGCAAGAATGAACAGCCAAGCACCCGGCACGCCGGTCCGCTACGCTCCTCGCAAACGCCATTCTCCCGGCGCAAGTCCTGCCCGCGGACCGTCGCGCCGTCGCCCAATGTAGCGTCCGGCAATGCTACGACCCGACTACCGTGCTACCGCAACCGGCGACGCAGCGGTATACGGAGTGCACGAGCGGAAACGCCACCGACACCGGCGAAGGCAAGTCGCGTGGCAGTCATGCCTGACTGTCCTCGTCGTCGCACTTCTGCTGCGAATGCCATGCCGCCGCCTCGTCCTGGCCGATTAAGCCATGCTCCTCCAGCGCCGCCACGTAGAACCGGTCGACCGGTTCGCCGCGCTTGAACGCCGCGCGCGTTTCATTCAGGAGGGCCGCTCGCAGGTCGCCGACGACGATGATGCCGGCATGGTAGTCGTCCGCCTCGCGGCGGTCCTCGAGCCGCTCCAGTGCATCCTCCAGCGGCTCGCCGCGCCAGATATCCAGCAGGGCCTGGGCGCCGGGCAGCCAGTCGGCCACCTCCCGCACCTCGGCAGTTTCGGCGTGCAGCGTCGCCAACAGGTCCAGCAGCTGTGCCTCGGCGGCCCTCGCATCACGGCTGAGCATCACTGTCTCGTGACGGCCGTCGCATAAGGTGACGGCACCATAGAAGATCCGCTCGACCAATACACGGCAGCGCGGAGCCTCGAACAGGTCGGCAAGGGCGGCGCCGCGCACGTTGGCCGGCACTGGATACCGGAGGGCTGCTTTGGCGGTCGGGTGTTGTGCCGCGCGGGCCTCGTCGGCGCTCCAGGTGCCGAACACGATCTTTCGCCAGACAAAGTCGATTTCCACGAAACCTTGCGCGTCCGGATCATGGGAACGCAATGGCACGGGGTCGTCGCGCAGCGCCGTGGTGGAGTGGAACAGGATTTCCATCGATGTCCTCCGTTCGAATGGTGGGGCAGCGCAACGCACGCATTGCACCGCTCAGCGCCAGCGGACTGCAGCTGCGCAGGCCGCGGACATGCACCATCGTACGGGGCGGCGCGCTCCGATGGAGGTGTGTTGGCCCGGCACCGCGCACTGCCAATTCGAGACCCGGACTGGCCGCCGAAAGCGCCTTCCGGGCCGCCCAACCATCGGTACAATATTGGCCCCGCATTGTTCGGGCTCGCTGCCGAGCCGGTCCTACGGGCAGCAGTCGCGGCGTCAGCAGGCAGCCCGTGGCACAACGGAGGACAAGGCGTCGCTGGCGCGAGAAGGGGAAACGGCCATGCCGCGGTGGGGGCGGAGTCGCCGTGCCTAAGCCCGGACACGCGATCGCAGCGCAGCACGCATGGGCGGACGCATCTTGCCAGGGCTGCGCAGGCCGCACGCATGTGGCGCAAACGCGTTAAAACGCCTCAGGACGCGCCGCAATGCAGGGGCAGGGGATCGCGGTTGCAACGCCGCTGCCGTGCCTAAAAACGCTTTGAATTTAAGCGGCGCCTGTAGTGGCGCAGATTCACATATCACCTCACCGCAAACCAGTTATCCACAGGCGTTTTCTCACCTGTGTCACACGATACCTCACCTGAGCCCCAGAAGACCTCACCGCAAGCCCAAACTACCTCACCCTTTAAACATAAACGCTCACCGTTCTCTTCTTGATCACTGGAAAATCAACGGCTTACACGAGCGGAAAAGGGTTTAAAAAGAAGTTAAATGTTTACTAAATGAGGGTAAACGAGGCGGCACGGCGCAAACGCCACGGCCGGGCGCATACATTACGCTGGAGCCGTTGTTGTCGGCCGGCGATTTGGACCACTTCGACCGGCAAATACTGCGCAGGCGTCACGGTCGGCAAGTATCATTTCAATGGCAGCACGAGCGCGAGACTCGTCACTTGGCCACCTGGCCACTTGAGCTCGTGCTGCGCGGATGGCGCATGACCGCCAGCAGGCGCGCGAAAGCACCTGCCACGGCATGAGACCGCGCGGCTGAGCTCGGCAGCAGCGTGGCCGACTACTGCGCCCAAGCGGCCGAGTCCTACTGCCGACGGACCACGCTTTGGAGGCGCAACTCATGGACATGGTTAACAATCGCACACTGACCCAGATCGTCTACAAGGCACGGCAAGCCTCTGAGGCGCCGTCCCCGAACATGGGTTCCCGCGGTGCAGCCGTCGCCGCAGCGCTCGTACTGGACCGGCCCGGCTGGCTTGCCGAGATGGGTTACATGCGGGCCGCGGCTATCGAACGTGTCGGGCCCGAGTGGGTAGCGTTGTTTCCTGCCGCGGCGAATCAACTGCGCGCAGACACGCATGCCTAGGCCGATGCGGAAGCCAAACGACAGCGGCAAGCAGAGCTTGCGCAGATCCAACGCTCCAATCCCGACGACGCTATCGATCTAGCGGCAAGATGATCACTTGCAGTTTTGCGCCAGGCTGGCGACACATCATGCTGCATGTCGAACTGGGGCCGGCGGATGCCCTCACGGCCGCCCCGGTTCCCGCACGGTCGCACATGACTGCCAAAGATGGCCGCCGGGTCCACGACTGGATCGTCGAAGTCCATTGGACGGCCTGGCGGACCGGGAGTCCCTTCGACGCCGAGTCCGACGAGTGCCGGCCGCACTGGGAGGGTAAGGCGTCATCCCGACACGCCTGATGAACGGCTCGGGTGCGTTCGTATCGCACTGGGCTGCACCGGCCGCGCCGTCTCAAGGTTTGGCACGGCCATTCTGGTCACTTCGGGACTGTCCGGGTGGACCGCCGTGGACGCCGTCACTGCAGGCGGCCCAATCCAGGGCCCTCATGGCCTTCAACAGCTTAGATTGCGGAGCCGAATCGGCGCGAACTATTGCGCCCCGTGGCGGCTGTTGCCCAAGCGCCGGCTACCCACGGATTTGCTGCAGCCGGGTAGACTGCCTATGCGAGAATGGCCTGACGCCTCGCTGTCGTGGAGATAAGCCCATGCCTAACCCGATTCCCGTCAATCCGCCGCTGCCTCCCGCGTTTTATCGCACGCGAAACGAGTCGCGGCCGAAGGAAGAGCTGGATTCGTGGTGGGACCGCCCCTATGCCGTCACGGATGCACGCGGCAACTTCCGTGTGTATTGCCTCAATGGCGGCGCGTGGGATCGCCCCACCTTTCTTGGACTCGCGCCCACTTATGAGGACGCGTGCGCGTTGGCGGATCAGGTCCAGACACGATGGGTCCGGGAAAGAGCGATGCCGGTCGCGTATTATCCTGCCGATCAGTCCCACCTTGTCGAGCTGGTGCGTCTACCGCAGCGACCTGATGCGGCCGCGACCGTTCTCGGCCGATTCGAGACGATCGCCGCGGCTGCGGCTTGGAAGCATGCCCACTTTCCGGCTGTGCCGTAAGACCCGGGCGTGCCGCGGCCGGGCCGCTCGGACGTTCGCTGGATCCGCCATGGACGCAGGACGGCCGCCCAAGAAACGGGCAGCGTCTGAATGCAAGCCCGGGCGGCGGCCTGTATGACGGGCACGGATGGCTACCATCGTAAACGCACGGCATCCACGCACGTCCATATCGCGTTACGCCGTTGTACCACGCGCCCAACGCAATCCCAGCGAAGGCGGATTCGCTCGGAGATCAATGGTGCCCTGTGCCGAGCGGCTGAGCGGGCAGCGCATTGGCATCGTGGTCGCGTTGGGCCGTGCCGGTAATGCGGCCACGCACTCGCGCTGCGGCTGCCCCGTCTTAATAGAGATTGCATGGCTGTGGAGGGCGCAGGTACGTTGCCCCTCGATAAACCGTTCAACGCCGCCATGATTTCCGAACCTGCCAACATCGCCGCGCTATTCTCGATCTTGCACGACGGGACCATCGATTCATTTTCGCGCGTGGGCAATACAGCGACGCTCAAGGTAGGGATCCGGTATTTGGCAGCGCAACTTGATCCGTCGTTCGAGGGTTTCACCGTCACGCTGACCGATGTGACTGGCATGACGTTTTCAACGTGGCCGACGGACCCGACGGCCAGCCCGCGGACGCTGACTGACGACACCATGATATTTGTCGGAGAACTGCAAATCCTCAGTGGCCAGGACCACGGCCAACAGACGAAGGTGCTGTGCACCCAATTTGCCACCCAGTATGGTTATTTCGGTGGCGAGCTTTGTTTCACGGCGCGATCGGCGCAGGTGCAGGATGAATCGAAAAGAATGTGGCGCATTCCCGAGCTCGACACTCTGTCGCAGGCGTACTGGAACGACTGGGCCCGGCGAAATAGGCGTTAAGCCGCATAACCTACGGGCCAGTCCCGGCAGCGGTGCGCAACGCGCGCAAGGCGTGGCTGGCATAGGCCAAGCCACACCTTGCCCGAACAGGGGAGGCCGGGCGGCAGTTCATGACGCGCAATGCGTGGTAGGGTCGCGTTCAGTCGTTCCCTATGTTGAAGGACACCATGTCTAGAGCAGCACTCAGCGCCAGAGCATTCGCGGTCTATCTGTTCATTGTGGGTGGGACCCTTGTGTTGGCCCCGAACGCTTTACTGTCTATCTTGCAGATGCCGCGCACAACGGAAGTCTGGGTGCACGTCGTTGGCGTACTTGCGCTTGTGATCGGCACACAGGCATGGGTTGCGGCCACCCATGACAACACATCATTCCTGGTGGCCTCGGTCTACACCCGGCTGATAGTGTTCGTCGCGTTCGGAGCCTTCGCGGTCCTTGGGCTGGCAAGTCCGGTTCTGGCCGTGTTTGGGACCATTGACCTCCTGGCTGCGGCTTGGACTCATTTTGCGCTGCAAGCGGATGCCCGCCGTGCCCGCGTCCCCCTATGAAACGACATGCTGGCATTGCCAAGTGCGGCCGCAGCACGCGTCGAGCGTGCTGGTCGACCGCCGTTCGCCGGCCTAACGGCACGCCGGTAATCGTATAATCGCCCCGTCACTATCCGCGTCACCCGCCTTCCGCCAACCATCAATCACAACGTTCGCCACATGGCCGGTTCCACTTTCCAGACCAATCCTTACGACCTCTACAAACTCCTGGACGATTGCCATCGGGGTATCCTGCAGCTGCCGGATTTTCAGCGCAGCTGGGTGTGGGACGAAGATCGCATCAAGAGCCTGATCGCGTCGATTTCGCGTTCCTTTCCGGTGGGCGCGCTGATGACGCTGGAGACGGGCGGGGAGGTGAACTTCAGGCCGCGCCCGGTGGAAGGCGCGCCGGCCGACGCCAAGCAGGCCGCGCCCCATTCACTGTTACTCGACGGCCAGCAGCGCATGACGTCGCTGTACCAGGTGACGCTGCGTAGCAAGGTAGTCGAGACCGTCACGCCCAAGAACAAGAAGGTCAGGCGCTGGTTCTACATCGACATCCGCAAGGCGCTGGACGCCACCGTCGACCGTGAGGAGGCGATCGTCGGTGTCCCGGAGGATCGGGTCATCCGTACCGATTTCGGCCGCGAAGTGGTGCTCGACCTGTCGGCGCCCGAGGGTGAATACGCCGCGCTGATGTACCCGGTGACTCAGGTATTCGATTGGGATCGCTGGCAAGATGGGTTCGACCGGCATTGGCGTGGCGACGAACACGAGGTGGTGCGCGAAACGTTCCGTGCCTTCAAGCGCCAGGTGCTGGAAAGCTTTAAGTATTACCGCGTGCCGGTGATTTCGCTGGACCGCCGCACCCCCAAGGAGGCGGTGTGCGTCGTGTTCGAGAAGGTCAATACCGGCGGCAAGCCGCTCGATGCCTTTGAATTGGTGACCGCAATGTATGCCGCCGATGGTCATGAACTGCGCAAGGACTGGTACGGGGATGATCAGCAACAGGGGCGCCGCCGGCGCTTCGTCGGGACATTGCGCCCGGCCGATTCCGCAGCAGGTATCCTCGCCAACGTCAGTAATACGGATTTCCTGCAGGCGATCTCGCTGTTCTACACCCGGGAGCGTCGCCGTGACGCCGAGCGGGCCGGCAAGGCAGGCAAGGAACTGCCGGCCGTGATCGGCAATCGCCAGGCGCTGCTGAACCTGCCGCTGGCGGGCTACAAGCACTATGAACGGCAGGTCGAGCACGGCTTCATGCAGGCGGCCAAGTTCCTGCATATGCTGCATATCTACCGCATCTTCGATTTGCCCTATCAATCGCAGATCGTGCCCTTGGCGGCCATCATCGCCGATATCGGCGAGGCCTGGGAGCACGAAGCCAATCGCGCCAAGCTGGTGCGCTGGTACTGGAACGGGGTGTTCGGCGAACTGTACGGCTCGGCTGTGGAATCGCGCATCGCGCGCGACTTCATGGAGGTGCCGCGCTGGCTGGAGGGCGGCCCCGAACCATCCACGGTGAGCGAAACCATCTTCCGTGCCGACCGCCTGAAGACCATGCGCATGCGCCTGTCCGCCGCATACAAGGGCATTAACGCATTGCTGATGAAGGAGGGTGCCCAAGATTTTCGATCCGGACAGCAGTTCGACCACACGGTCTTCTTCGGCGAAAACGTGGACATTCACCACATCTTCCCGCAGGACTGGTGCAAGAAGCAGGGCCTCAAGCCGGCGATCTACGACTCCATCATCAATAAGACGCCGCTGTCCTTCCGTACCAACCGCATGATTGGTGGCGTTGCCCCGTCCGAATACGTGGCCCGGCTGGAACAGGGAGACCGGCACACGCCGGCCATCGAGCGGCAGCGGCTGGACGCTTACCTGCGCTCGCATCTCATCGAGCCCGAACTTCTGCGGCGCGACGAATTCGACGCCTTCATGGCGGACCGGCAAAAAAGGCTGCTGAGCTTGGTCGAACAGGCCACCGGCAAGGCAGCTTACACCGGGGGCATGCCGGAGGAAGGCGTGGATGTCGGTGGCGATGCCGATACGGTCGAAGCCGAGATGGTGATGGGTGCGTAGCTCCTGAAGGTCCTTGCGCAACCGCGCGCGCCTGCTGTTTCGGCGGACGGCCCCGGGCGACGGCGTTGCAGCGCCGGCATGACCGATGCCAGCGACGGTTGCCCCGGTCGCGGTGCGTCGCATCTGGAAGGTGGCTCGCCAGGTGCCACGGACCGACCTTGACTGGGCGCGATGGCGCTCCGGGCAGCCCTTGGAACGCGGACGGAGGATCTACCAACCAAGGCTGGTTGCCGTGGTCCCCGGCAGCGCGGTGCTCCTGCCCTGCTGCTCCTGCAGCGAGCCGGTTCAGTGCACCAATTCCACGACCTGCTGTACTTCCGCAAGCGCGGCGCTCGCGCGCGGCCGCATCTTGCGGGCGGGGCAGTACCTGGTCCGGCGGGATGCCGGCCGCATCGACCGCGACATCGCGGGAGGCGCGTCGGGGACTCGGTGGAGGGTGACCATCCCATTATGTCCAGGCAGCCAGCCGTGGACCGGCCGAAGACCCTAGGCACGATCCACACGCGGTCAGGTGGGACGTTTGCGCGGGCGGCCGGGTCCTTGCCGGGGAACAGCGAGGGCATCGAACACTGGCGCGAGGTGGGTGACGTCCGCGCACTGACCGGCCGCCACGATCGTCGACCGCGGGCGACCCTGGCCATCGACACACAGGTGTAGCCTGCTGGTGCGGCCATCACCCGAACGGCCCAGCCCTTCGTCTCTCAGAGCCCCTTTTTTTCGGCGCGAGGCACGGCGTTGCGGGCGCCACTGGCACTGCGATGGGCTTTGATATGCCTGGCGTCGAGTGCGGTGCCGTCCCAGTCGATGCGGTCAGCGGCATCGGCCTTGGCCTGCAACTGTTGCAGAATGCGTTGCCACACACCGTTGCACGCCCAGCGCACGAAACGGTCGTAGCAGGTCTGCCAGGGACCGTAGCGCTGCGGCACATCGCCACGGCGCGCCAGTCTTCTCGCGCCAAGGATGTCGTTCAACACGCGGCGATGGTCGGTCAAGGCCTCGCCACGGCGAGGATCGGGCGGCGGCAACGGCCCCAGTAGCCGCCACTGCCGTTCGGTCAAACCGGTTCGGCCCAGCGCCAGATCGACTCATCCGAAGCCACTTCGTTCAGCCAGACAGGCCCTAGTCGGTTCTCGTGTCGGTCCGGCGCTGCTCATCGGCTTGCTTAGCTGCAGGTGACACAGGCGCGGAGCGAACTCTAAAGACTCGCTTAAGCGTGGGTTAACGCCGCATTAAGCGCGTGCGCCGGCATGAGCTACATCAGTCAGGCGTTGACCATGACCGCCGAACATGGAACCGCTCATTGGCCCGAACGCCGATGCGGTGATCTCTCCCTTCATAACTCACAGCAATAGGAATCCGACGTGTTCTCTGTACCTGCACTGATCGACAATTTTAAAACGCCCGCATGCCTTGCCATTTCTATCGTTGCGCTCGGTACGCTCGCGGCCTGCGGCGGTGGCCAAAGCGCAGCGGAAGCCGAGTACGAACGTGACCTCCAGCTTAACCAACAGCTGACCGCCGTTCGCGGGCAAATCCTGTCCGAGATTGGCACGCCTGTCGCCGCGACGGCGACCGACTGCGGCGTCATGCCGATCGGGATGTACTCCTGCGGGATCCCGGAACACTACATTGTCTATTCCAAGAAGGCTTCCAACGAACCGCGCTTGCAGCAGCTGGTAGACACGTACACCGACTTGGACAAGCATAGGGGTGTAATTGCTGCTTGCTCAGGGCGTCAGCCACCCGAGCTGGTCGTCATCGACGGTCAATGCCGCGCCGTACGCAGCTCGCAGGTCGTGACGCCGCCGCCGGGGAGCTGGTGGTAAGTGCTGCCGGACGTGCAGGCGTCGGCATACGCGCATGGCGCCGGTGGCTGCACAGCGCCGCCAACGCTGCGGGAGGTGAGCGGCCGCATCGGCAGTGGGTTCTGTCGACATGCTCGACAAGACCGCGGATGAACCTGGAACCGGCCGTTCGCAGTCGGCTGCGGTCATCTGGCGGTAAGGCAGTTACGCTGTTGGCTACAGGCGGCGTCCCTCGCTATCCGTGGCCCGGGTCCTAACGCACATCAGGCCCGGCCTCGGCAACCGTGCGTAGCGACATCCTCCGCTGCGAATGAGCTGGGGTCAACGATCAATGTATGCTCGGCCGACTTGGGCGGTCGCCTGGGAATCGCCGTACCTGTGCGTGCGCCACGCCCGAATGAACAACACGGCTCCGGATTTCGGGATAGCAACTTGGCCGCATTGCGTGGCGGTCTGCACTGATCAACACCGGTCAGCAGTTGCTTTGACGTTCAGGATGCTTCGCACACCCGCGCAGGTCGCGCGTGACCATTCGCTGGCCTGGAAGTTGGATCCGGCGCGCGAAAGTGACGGCCGGCGAACGGTTCGTCGCCTGCCGCGACACGGCGCGCATCCGAAGTTTCGTGCCACGCTTCCTAGGGCAATCGCCGCGACGGCCAAACAAGGCGGCTCGCCCATTCGTACTGGCACGGCCACAGCAGCAATCAGCGCGCACCGCCACGACGGCCCGGTCATGTTGCCTTAGCCGTGCGGCCCGAGCGGTGCCAGCACGCGGGTCATTTGCTCTGGCTTCCAGGTGCACAGTCCTTTGGGCCACACCGTCGCCCCCAGTTTCTGGTAAAACGCGATCGCACGAACATTGTCGGTTTCAACCGTCCAGCGTACGAAAGCCAGGCCATGTGTCGTCGCCTCTTTGGCGATCGCCTGCATCAGGAGCGTGCCAACGCCTGCCTGACGAAACGGTTCGGCCACGAACACGTCGTCCACGTGCAGGTATTGATTGCCGGCCCAGATCGAATAGTTCACCGTATAGGATACATAGCCGGCCGCTGCACCGTCTATCTCCGCCAGAACCGCACCAAAGTGTGGCCGCTCGCCAAACCCGTCCCGGGCCAGAATGGCGGCATCCGTACGCACCAGCGGTCCGGTGCCCTCGAGTTCGGCCAGCGTCCTCATCATGGCGATCAGGGCAGGAACGTCGTCCAGGCCCACCTTGCGAATCGATATCTTTGGCATGAGCTAGAGGCTCCGGCAGTTGGATTGAAAAATTGATTGCGGACAGAGTCTAGCCATGGCGTCGACCTGCGTCAAAGCAGGTGCGCGCGCTCCGACTGCGACCGCCGCTCGACGACATCGACGCACACCTGCACATGGCCGGTCGCCTTGTCACGGAGCGATGCAATCAGGCACTGCAAAAGTGTCTCGGCACTACGTCGCTGGTCGGCTTCCGAGACCCCGGTTGGCACAGCCAACAGGGCATGGACGAAGCCGCGTTCTTCCTGCTCGGCTGCCACGCCCACCGCAAACCGTTCGAGCGTGGTCGCGCGGGCCCGCAGCTCGGATTCCTCGTAACAGCCCAAGGACAGGAGCGCTGCGTTGAGTGCAACCAGGCAGTGTTGGAGGTCAATGCCATCCACATTCTGTGTGTATTCCAGCGTCAGATCAGGCATCGCGGCCTCATGGCAAATTGCACTGTGCGAATGGCAGCAGCTGCGCCCGCACAATCGGCGAGGGCGCCACGCCCATTCATCTGCTGGCGGCAACCCCCGCTTTGAAGCGGGCCAGCGCCGCGCAATTTACTTGCCGCTCGGCGCTTCGATCGAGAAATGGCAATGGCCGCTAATAATCCGTGCACGGCGCACACGGTCGCACCTAGGGTGAGGATGCATACGGAGACGGCACCCATGGCGCCGGTCAAGGCCACGTTCCACAGCATCACACCGACATTGCCGCCGGAGTCACCGGCGGCGCCGGCCGACCAGATGCGTCGCGGTGTATTCCGTTTGCTGCCGTACGACCTCAACGGACCGCCACGGGTGCCGATCACATACCTCAACTGGAAGGACACGGCGGGAAGCGCAAGACATGCGTGCGTAGTTCTCGGCGCGAATCACCCGGAAAGCACGTGGCGTTCAGCTTGGCGGCTTCGCGGACGGCGCGCACCGGCTGGCGTCGGCCTGGGACGACTACATGGACGGGGTCAATTTTATCTGCCTGTATGACCCGACGCCCGCACATATCGTATTGAAGGCGCTCGCGATCAGGCGCACCTGCGCTTTGTTGGACCATCCCCAGACCGCGCATTCCGCATGGCGGACCAGCCAATGCAACTGGGTGCGGCGGCTGGATGTATTGAGCGCCCGTTTGCGCCCAGCGATACGATCCGGTTTGACAAGCCGACCCGCCGGCAGCGATTCATGGAAGGATTACGGCAGTTGTAGCCCGATGTGCTTAGGTACCCCGCGGTGGGGTAGCCATCCCGACGCGGCTGCACCTCCACTGGACGAAGTTGGAGCAAGCGCCGAGGCGTTGGGTCGTGCCGGACGGCCCGCTGCTGTCAGCGGACCGGATTGCCACGGAGATCGAGGCCGGCGCTACCGCGCTGGCGCATCGCCCGCGTAGCCGTTCATCGGTTCCGACAGCGAGCCGGGCGAGCGCGCACGGCGGAGACAGCGCCGTGGACGCGAGCGGACCCGTGGTGGCGTCAATACTCCCATAGTGAACGGTGAATCCGGTCGCGATCCAGATAACGTTGCACGACCGGCCACTGCAGCAACGCCAGGCGGAAATGCAGTCCCATGCCGAGCGACACGCCAGCCGCCAGGCTGGCCAGTGCCGCGTAAACGCTTTGGACCTGGGCGGCGATTGCAGCGACGGCACATCCCAGCAGCAGCACGCCCAGCGCAAACGCGCCGCAGGCGAGGCGCCGCAACCGGCGGTAGGCAACCGGATCGGCCGCCTCGAATTCGGCGAGCGCCAGGATGATTCGCTGCTCCTGGGACCGGGTCAGGCGCATAGGCGCTCACCGGCAGGAGAAGCCACCGGACCTTGCCGGACGCCGGCATGTCGCACCACGAAGTCCGGGAACATGGTCAATGGCCGCGTGAGGCGTGCCGCCAGGTGGGCATCGGTTCGGGCACACCAGCCGGTGCGAATCGGTGCGTAAAAGCGCATGATGCGTGCCAGATGGGCCCGGCAAAGGCATGCAACGGCGCCTGGGATGGTGCAGGGTGGCGGCGCAGCGCATGTCGCGATCCACGCTTAGGTGCCCAGCGCAAAATCCACGGCCGCTTCGCAGTGCAGGCGCGTGGTGTCGAACACGGGAAGCGGCGAATCGTTGGCCCCGATCAGCAGGGTAATCTCGGTACAGCCCAGAATCACGCCTTCGGCACCTTCGTCCTGGAGCGAGCGGATGATCCGCTGGTACGCGGCACGGGACTCGTCGCGGATGATGCCCTGGCAGAGTTCGTCGTAAATAATGTCATGCACGACCTTGCGATCGGCCGCCGCAGGCACGAGCACGGACAGGCCGAACTTGTCCTCCAGGCGCTGGCGATAGAAGATCTGCTCCATGGTGAAGTTGGTCGCCAGCAGCGCCACCGACCGGATGCCGGCCGCGCGGATGGCCTCGCCGGTCGGGTCCGAGATATGCAGGAAGGGAATGCTGATCGCCGCTTCGATCGTGGCGGCCACCTTGTGCATGGTATTCGTGCACAGGACAATAAAGTCGGCGCCACCCGCTTGCACCTGCCGGGCCACCTGTGCCAGCTGTTCGCCCGCCTCGTCCCAGCGGCCGGCGTATTGCATGGTCTTGATCTCTTCAAAGTTTACCGTCGCCATCAGGCTCTTGGCGTTGTTGTGGCCGCCGCGGCGGAGCTTCACCAGCTCGTTGATATGCCGATAGTATTCGGCCGACGATTCCCAGCTCATCCCGCCAATCAGACCAATTGTTTTCATTCCTATTTCCTTTCTCAAAGCACTACACCCAGGCGCGGAAGGTGACAACACCTGGCGTCAACGGGCCGCCGGTACCAGACGGTGCAGCGATGCGCTATTGCCGTTGCCCGCGACTGGGACCAACCGGCAGGTGGTATGCCAGCTGCATAGCGTCGTCGCCAACGAGCAGGGCGGATGGCCGGGGCGGGGCGCTTGGGAGCCGCCTGGCGTCATCTCGCGACACGCGCTGGCCGGTTCCCGCCACCTTGGCGACGTCAACAGCGAAGGCGACAGCCACGTGCCGTCTGGGGCAAGCCGCTGGAGAGCTCGGGGTGGGCAACGGGAGACAATCATGGTGCGGCGTCCGGATCAACGGGTCGGTCTGGAAAAACCCCGCTGGCTTGTGGCCAGCGGGCAAGGGCACAATATGTACCAGGAGGTTGAGGAGATCGACTCCCGAGGTTGACTGTTGCACGCCTCCAAGCTGCTCGCGAGTTTTGTTAGCGGAACTTAATAGTTTGGCCTGCAGCACTGGCAGCGTCGTGGCGGCGCCAGCTACCCTGGCCGCGCGCGGACATTGACGCCCCGCGCGACGGACCTGCGAGATTAGGTTGCCTGCGGGGCGGCCGCCACTGTGGCGGCGGGAAGCCACTACCACGGCAATGCGTACCGGGTAGGCAATAGATGGACATCGGCATAACGACGCTCACTCCGAATCGTTTACAAATCAGCGAGCTGCAGGGTGTGAGCGTACTTCATTTTCCGGTGAAATCGCCACAGTGGAGCGCAAACTTACTGGTCCGGAATGAGCACGACAACAGACGCCGCTTTGTATCAGCCGATGGACGCGCATCGACCGGGGCTGTGTGAAAACGTGACGAGGGAGGTCACTGACCACAGCATCGGACGGGACAGGTCTATTTATCTCCCGTATGTCATGTTGGCTCGACATCAATACTTCGATTTCACACAGCCTCGCCCCGAAACGGGCGCTTGACCCCCAAGTCCGCCGACGCAAGGCCACGGTATCCTCCGCGAAAGCACATATTGCACGGAAGATTACGGGCGCGAGATTGAACCATGCCTGCCAATGCATTCTCTATTGCATTGTTAGCACGTGTTTGTAGCTTTGCAGGGCCGCACGCAAACAGCCAAGGTCAAAACGCCTATCATGTCCTCCGCCGAAGGCGACGCTACGTCTGGTCATTCGCCGTCCCAACTTTTACGGGGCGCCACTTCGGTGAGGATGGCCGACGATGAAGCAGCCCGTCTGCGCGCCATGTTCGATCAGGCGCCGGGCTTCATTGCCATCCTGCGCGGCCCGGATCTCATCTATGAAGTCGTCAACCGTGCTTACTACGAGCTGGTTGGCCAAGGCAATCTCATCGGCCGCCCAGTGCGCGAAGCCCTGCCTGAGCTAGAGGCACAGGGCTACATTGCCTTGGCGCAGCAGGTATATGCATCCGGCAAGCCCTTCGTCGGCCACGAGATGCCGGTGAAATTCAAGATGGCGCCGGACGCCCCGATGGTCGACCGTTATCTCGATCTGGTCTTTCAACCCCTGTGCGCGCCGGACGGCTCGGTGTCCGGCGTCTTCCTTCAAGGCCAGGACGTCACCGAGCAAAAGCGCATGCGGGACGCCTTGCGCCAAAGCGAGGAGCGCTGGAAATTTGCCATTGAAGGCGCCCGGGATGGCGTTTGGGACTGGGACGTCAGGACAAATGGCGTCGTCTATTCGCGGCGCTACAAGGAAATCCTGGGCTACTCCGATACCGAAATGCCGGACCGCTACGAGGAGTGGGTGAACCGCATTCACCCGGAAGATCGTTCGCGTGCCGTCGGGGCGCTCCAGGATACAGCCGAGGGAAGTGCGCCGTACCATAGCGAGTACCGATTGCGCTGCAAGGACGGAGTCTACAAGTGGGTGTTATCGCGAGGGATTGTCGTAACGCGGGATGAGCACGGACACCCGACTCGACTTACCGGGACGATGACAGATATCTCCGATCGCAAGGAAACCGAGGAAACCATTTGGCGCCATGCCAGCCTCGATGCCTTGACGGGTCTACCGAACCGGCGACTGTTCCGGGACCGACTGGAACAGGAACTGCGCAAGGCGCACCGGCAGCAGCAAGAGGTAGCGCTCTTGTTCATTGACCTGGACCACTTTAAAGAGGCCAACGATCTGCTCGGGCATGACGCCGGTGACCAATTGCTTGCTCAGGTCGCCACCCGGCTGCTGCAGTGCGTACGCGATTCCGATACGGTGGCCCGGCTGGGCGGCGATGAATTCACGGTCATTCTGACGGACCTGCGCGGGCACCCGCACGTCGAGCGCGCCGCGCAGAAAATCATCGCGAGCCTCGCTGAACCGTTCCAGCTGCACGGCGAAGTCGCCCATGTCACCGCCAGCATCGGCATTACGCTGTACCCCGGCGATGCAACCGAGCCAGAAGCGTTGATTCGCAATGCCGATCAGGCGATGTACGCGGCCAAACACGCCGGCCGTAACCGCTTTCGCTTCTTCACCAAATCAATGCAGAAGGAAGCACAGCTCCGCGTGCGACTCGCGCGCGACTTGCGTCAGGCGCTTGCCGCCGGCCAGCTCGAGGTGCATTTCCAGCCGGTGATCGAACTGCCGTCACGGCGGATTACAAAGGCGGAGGCCTTGCTGCGTTGGCGGCACCCCAAGCAAGGCTTCGTCGGGCCGTCACAATTCATTCCGATCGCGGAGGAGAGCGGGTTGATCCACGCCGTAGGCGACTGGGTATTCGCGGAAGCCGCGATGTGGTCGGAACGCTGGGCGGAGAAACTGGGCCGCTCCTTCGAAATTAGCGTCAACCGCTCGCCGGTCCAGTTCTTGGGCCAATCCAATGCAAACTGGGCTCATGTGTTGAAGGAAAAGCGCTTGCCACGCCACAGCATCGCGGTTGAAATCACCGAAGGCGTACTGCTGAACGCGTCAACGCAAGTGGCAGAAGCGCTGTTCCAATACCGCGACGCAGGCATTCATGTCGCGCTCGATGATTTCGGCACCGGCTATTCGTCGCTGGCATACCTGAAGCATTTCCACATCGACTACCTGAAGATCGACCAGAGCTTCGTCCACGACATCGACCACAATGACGGCAGCCGGGCCATCGCCGAATCGATGATTGCAATGGCACACCGTCTCGATATGCAAGTCATTGCCGAGGGCATTGAACGGCCGGAACAGGAAGCGATCTTGCGTGCGGCGGGCTGCGACTTCGGACAGGGTTTCCTGTTTTCGCGGGCGGTGCCGCCCCAGCGCTTCGAGCAACTGCTGTGTGGCTGACACCGCACGGCACCACGTTGCCGTCCAGTCGCGCGCTATCCGGCCATCGCATGCTTCCAGCGAACGAGAATGCCGAATCAGGACGAGCTTCCGTGCTAAAACATCCGGCGAAGTGAGCAGCTGCGCTCATGCACTTCGCCATACGGCGGCGAACGCCTAGTTGACAACCACGGGTTCCGGCTCCGATGCCATGCCGGTTATGTCGGTTCCTGGTCGCACTCCATCAGCCAGACGAATCACGTCGGCGTCTGCTTCACGCGAAATTTCGGACGGCATGCCTTCAATCGCGGACTGGTGAAATCGACCCACAACGGCCAGTCGCCTTTCTCCGAAGCAGACGTCTAACGGCTGTTGCTGCGAGGCAGACGATTGCAGCCGGCTCGATCGCCATGGAGGCGAGGCGCGTGCGGAAAAATTTCCGGAATCGGCAGCCGGCAATCGAGCCAAACTCAGCTTTGTCGTTCGTCAAACTACCAATAGTTAGTCGGCACAATACTCGATTCGCTGAGGCCGTCTTGGCGTTTCCGAAGGAGCCGTTATGAACTGCATGTTGAGAGGATTGCTGCTCATGGGGGCCGTCACCGTCGGTGGTTGCAGCACGGTGCCATCGAGCGACGTTGTTGCTAATGCGCACCTCCGCACGTCTGCGGCGCGACATGCAGTCGAACTTAACGAAGATGAGGCGCGTGGCTATGCGGAGCTCGCCGTGCCGTTTTCGGATCTGTCGGCACATGTGTACTGCAAATACCTGCTTAAGCCGGGCTCTGTGGATCCTTTGCGATGCGAGAAGGAATACCCGCTCCACAAGTATGGCTGGGTGCGATTATTCGATTCACATGAAGTCTTGACTAAAGACGAGCAAGAGACCGGCCTCGCATTTTCCGCATTTGCTCGCGAGGTGCCGGCGAAGGCGGTGCGGGAAGTGGTTATTGCCTTTCGTGGAACAGACTTCTGGAGCATGCATGACTGGCGCTCCAATCTGCGCTGGTTCACGCGCCTTCTTCCTGGTGAGGACCAATACGCACTTTTATATCGCCATGCGACGAAGATGACTGACAAAGCGCTCGCCATGTCGCGTGAAGCGTTACCGCACTATGAAGCGTATGAAATTTACGCCACCGGGCATTCGCTAGGCGGAGGGCTGGCGCAGATGCTGACCTATGCGGACAGGCGTTACACCGGCGCAGTCGTGTTTGATCCGACTCCGGTCACCGGCTACTCCACCACGGTTGAGGACGCACGTGTGAACTGCAGCTCCCGTGTTCTACGCATCTACGAACGCGGCGAGGCGCTTCAGTACGTGCGGTCGTTTCTGCGCCAGTTTTATACGCTTAGCGACAACATCCACGAAGTTTCGATGAACTTGCTGCACCATCAGGGCAATCCGATTAAGAACCACTCGATGGGCGAATTTAACGACAAGTTGATCCTGCTCGCAGGCCACCCGGGCAAGATTGCCGCCTTTCCTGCAAAGCCAGACTGCAGTTGTTACCGGGTCCGCCATGCCGGCGAGCCAACTACTTGGCCCAAAGTGTGCACAGTGGCCCCGGCACAGTAAGGACGCCGCGACAATTAGATCCGTGACTCTGGATGTAGAGGTCAGTAATCCGGCTCCCCAAGCGCACCGGGCGAAGTTCCGCTCTTGGCCGACCACTGACCTTTGAGATGTCTTGGCGCCGGTCCGAAACCTTCTCCAACGCCGCCGTCGCTCGAATCGTCAACGTCGGCGCTTAACGTTAGCGCTTTCTGCGCTTAACTATGAGGGTGTGCAGTAGAACGGCAGGCGACGGCGTGGCGGTGCGCATGGCGGTTCGCCATTCAACGCCACGGTCAGGCCAGCCCAGGAGCGCCAGGCCGGCACGCGTTAAACGAAACGGCTGACGCGATGGCGGCCCGTGCCAGGGCACGCCGGCGGCGCAGTGTGGCTGTCGCAAGTAAGACGCAGGCAATGGCTACGCACGCTGGACCCCGATTGCGGGCACGCCAAACATGCGCTTGAAAGTCCGGGAAAAGTGCGCGGAGTCCGCGAAGCCGGCGGCGTGCGACGCTTCCGTCAGGCTGCGACCCGCAGCATACAACGCGACCGCGGTCTCCAAGCGAAGCCATAGTACATAGGGACGAAAGCGCACGCCAGTCTCCTGCAGGAAGACATGACGAAAGCGCTCGGGGGAAAGGTGGACCGCATCGGCGACTTCCGCCATGGTGACGGCTTCGTCGAGCCGGCTGCGCACGATGTCAATCGCGCGGGCAATCCGTTTGTCGAGCGGCCGGTCCGGGGCCGGCTGGATCGCTGCCAGCTTTGCGGTCACTGCGCGTGCGCAGCTGGCGATCGCGTCGTCTGACGCGCCCGCGGCATAGGCGGCCGCAAGCGCCGCGGCCTCCTGGGTAAGAAACGCAGCGTCAAGCGCAGTGATACCCTCCGGGAAACGGTCGCGCAGCGCCCGTCCTTCTAGGGATTCCGGCTCGGCAAAGACCAGCGCCACGAACTGGCCAGCCGCCTTGAAGGCGTGGGGCTGGTGGGCGGCGACGATGGCCGCGGGATAGGGCGCCCAGTCGTCCGCGGGCAGGCGGAAGTGGACGGCATCGCCCGACAGTGCCAGCGTGACCTGGATGGCGTGATGGTCATGGAAACCGGTCTCCTCGGTCACATGGCCGATCCAGATACTGCCGCCACGCCAAAATATGATGCGGCCGGTCCCGAACGGCTTGGCATTTCCACCACGTTCTCGATCTGCCATCGCAACCCCTCCATGGTTGGCGGGCGCGCCACACGCCCGTTTTCTTATTATCAACGATGCGCGGCTGAACCGGTAGCCTGCTACCGTGCCTGGTCTCGCACCGTCCCGCGCCTAGCAGTGTGATATGCCAGTCCCACCGGAGTCGACTGACCTGGTGGCCACCTCCTTTGCAGCAACATAATGTAGCTCTCCGGTCTTGCCAGTTTCACCACGGCTCGGATCCGCCGGACCCTGATCCGGGGCGAGCCGTTCGACGCCGGGGCAAACCGGTCCCTGCCTCACGGGCCGTCGGCTGCAGAGCGCGACGACGCCCGCCACTGGAACGGCTGCGATCTATGCCGCCGGAGCGCCGCGCAGGCAAGCGCGCTATACCAGCCCAACCATTCCGGCTGTAACTATTAAGGCTGATGGCCTTTCATTAATCCTTTGTGCCAGCGGCACGGCTACAGCGTACGGTAACGGCGACCCTCGCCCGTCGGCGTCACCTGCGCGAACGGCAGTGGCGCCGGATCGCCGGCGCGGTCCATGCTGGCCGTATGCCGCAACAGTACTGCCGTCGACCAACCGTCTCCCCAGACCGGCGCCCGCGCCGGCAGGCGACAGCTTGGAAGGCAATGCGGCGTCCGACTGCACCAGGGGCCGATCACGTTCTCCATTACTTATAAGGAAAAACTCAGTGAGACACCACGTCATCAGCGCGCTTTCCCTTCTCTTCCTCGCCGGCCATGTTGTGGCCGCCGATGCGCCCTCGGCCGCCAAGCCGGTCGCCGCCGCATCCGCCCCAGCCT
>SPQI01000474.1 GCA_004570315.1 Oxalobacteraceae bacterium OM1
TTCTGGTCCACCACCACGATCTCGAAGTCGCGGCAGGACTGCGCCGCCAGCGAGGCGAACATGCGGTCCAGTTCGTCGGTGCGGCCGACGGTGGCCAGCACGAGGGAGAAGAAGGGCGTATCAGTCGGCCGGGTCGGCCGGGTCGTCTGGGTCGGCCGGGTCGTCTGGGCCGTCTCGGTCGTCTGGTTCATGCGGAAACTCCTGCCTGAAGGATGCGCTTGCGGCGGACGTAATAGCGGGCGTAGTGCATCGCCCGCGCCACCGGATTGAGGCCGACATGCGACAGCCGTACGCGGAAGTCCTCGTTCAGCGCCGGCAGCCGGTCGCGCGTGGACAGGCTGCCCTGATGCTCGCGGAAGGCGGCCAGCGGCTCGTCCAGCTGCACCGGCTCGCCGAGCCCGCCGAGCTTGAGCCACAGGTCGTAGTCCATCGCGTATTTCAAGTTGGTATCGAAGCCGCCCGCCTTCATCAGCAGCTCGCGCCGGGCAAAGGTGGCCGGGTGCGGAATGAAGTTGGTGCGCAGCAGGCGGGAATAGCTGTAACGCGGCGCATCGAACTTTTCAGCCAGCAGCTGGCCGTCGACGTCGCGCATGATGCGGCCGAACAGCCAGTTGCGGCCGGTCCGTTCGAGATGGTCCGCCACCGTCGACAGTACCCGCGGGTGCAGGTAGTAGTCGTCGGAATGCAGGTGGGCGACGACATCGCCGGTGGCCGCCCGGATGCCTTCGTTCATCGCGCGGCTGATGCCGCCGCGCACGCCTTCGATCAGCTGGTACGGCCGCTTGAGGGACCGGATGCGTTCGAGCGTGCCGTCGGTCGAGCCGCCGTCGACGAAGATGTATTCGATGTGCGGGTAATCCTGGGCCAGCACCGACTCGATGGACTGGGCGAGATAGGGCTCGCTGTTCCAGGTGCAGGTAACGATGGAGAAAGTCAGATTTGGCATGGTGCGATAGAAGTACGTCGAGTGCGTGTCAGCGCCACTGCAGGCCCTGGGCTGCCGGCACCATGGGCTGCGGATAGTGCGCAGCCACCGGCACGCGGCCCTTGGTCTGGATCAGGACGAACAGCAGCAGGTGCGTGATGAATTCGCCGCTGAAGATGCTGGTGAGGTTGAGCGGCGCCTCCGTGAAGTAACGAACGAACAGCAGCGCGAAGAGCGCCATGGCCAGTCCGCGGGTGGCGCGGTTGGCAGCGTAGGAATAGCGCAGCAGCAGCAGGGTGTAGACCACGAGGCCGATCATGCCGACCGAACCTGCCACCGAGAGCGTCTGCAGGAACTGGTTATGCGCGTTGTAGGCGAAGTCCATGTCGATGACGCGACGGAATTCCGCGTCCCACATCGAGGAGCCGTAGCCGAAGAAGGGGCTTTCCTTCCAGGTATCGATCGCCACCTGCCAGATCGCGGTACGACCGGTCAGCGACGTCACCTGCGCGTCGTTGGCGAGCGTGTCGTAGGTGTTGGTGAAGACCATCAGGAAAGCGGCAGTTGCCACCAGCACGAGGCCCGCGACGCTGATCACGATGGGCGCGGCGAAGTGGCGCATCGGACGTCCCTGCGGACGCATGCGGGCCGGCGCCGACCGCATCCGGCCGTAGCCGAGCACCGCGAAGGCCAGCAGCGCACCGCCCCATGCCGTCTTCGACTGCGACCACGCCAGCACGCCGAGGCCGAGCGCGATACCGAGCCACTGCAGCAGGCGATTGCGGTAAGGGCGGTGCGTCAGCAGGAGCAGGAACACGCCGGCCAGCGGACCGATCGCGTTCGGATTGGAACCCAGGCCCCACAGGCGTGTATCGAGCTTCGGGATCACGCCGGCGTAGTTGGCCTGCAATGCCACCGGCGGCAGCACGAACGCCGTGACCAGGCTGCCGATCATGAAGATGTAGAGCCCGGTGCGGATACCCTCGACCAGATAGGTCTGGTCGCGGTTGCGGCTGAAATACACGGCGGCGAAGGCCAGCAGCGGATAGATGGTGCGCTGGTCGAGCAGCGGACGTGTGCCGAACAGGTTGTTCAGCACGATGTTCGTGATGTAGAAGAGCACGAATCCGAGGAACAGCGGCAGGCTGCCGCGCCCGAGGACATTGTGCTTCTGCGACACCGACAGCAGGCGGGCCGCGCAGATGCCGACGACAAGCAGCGTGGCGAAGCGCAGCACCCAGGTCACCGCCGCGGAATCGACGCCGCCGGCGCTGCCGATCTGGAATTCCGCATCGGTGATGTTGCGGTTCGACAGCACGGTGCCGATGCCCATGCCGATCATCACGACCGGGCCGATCAGGCCCATCATGCGGTCGCGAAACCGGCCCTGCATGCCGACGAAGGCGCCGAGTGCCACCACGGCCGCAATCCATACGACCAGCGCGCCGCCGGAAAAGAGCAGGGAGTCGAGAAGTTGGTTGTCTTCCATTTACGTAGACCTCTTCAGTTGTCCGCGATAGGCAATGCGGTTGAGCCAGGCGTCGGTCGGGGCCGGCAGCTTGGAGGCGACCTTGCCGAACAGCTCGGCGACATGCGAATTGACGATGCCGGGCGCCAGCAGCAGGCAGCCGAACAAGCTGACGGCGCCGGCCAGGATATCGGCGGCCAGCCAGAGCAATGGATGACTGGTGGCGGCACGCATGCCCACGTCCGTGCCATAAATCGCCGCCGACGTGACGGCCGTGACGGCGAGCCCGCCGACCATGCTCTGCAGCACCCGCAGCAGGCTCAAGTCGAGCGCGTGGCAGGTCACCGTGACGATCACGAGGGACCGCATCAGGTACATGCCGAACACCGTCCAGGCGACCGCTTCCATCGAATACTGCGACGCCAAGGCGGCGGCGCCGATGAAGGTCAGCGCGACCGGGATCTGGATCAGGAACTCCTTGTTCGTCTGCCCAGACACCCACAGCAGCGGCGTCGCCATGCCCAGCAGCAGGTAGAGCGGCATCGCCAGGGCGACCGCCCGCAGCAGCACGCTGGCGTCCAGCCAGGACGGGCCGTACAGCGTCAGCATCAGCGTGTCGGAGACGGCCGCGATGCCGGCGAACACCGGGAACAGCAGCAGCGTCACCGCGCCGATCATGGTCAGCAGCGCCTTGCGCAGGCGGTCGAAGTCGTCCTGCACCTTGGCACTGGTGGAGAACAGCGCCGACTGCACCACGCCGATCACCAGCAGCGTGGGGCTGGAGACGAGGTTGTAGGACACCGAATACAGGCCCACCTGGGAGGCAGGGAAGAAGCGGCCGATGATGACGCGGTCGACGTTGCTGATGATCCAGTTCAGGATGTTGGTGGCGAAGACGCGCAGGCCGTAGCCCAGCAGCTGGTTGTCCTCGCGCTGCCAGAACAGGATGCCGATCGGATGGCGGGTGCGGCGGTACAGCAGCACGAAGACCATCAGCTCGTTGACGATGAAGGCGGCGATCAGCGACCACACGTGCAGGCCGGCAACGGCCAGCGGTATCGCGACGATCACGTAGCCGACGATGTAGGCCGAGACCTGCGAGGTCTGGATCGACTTGAAGTCCAGCTCGCGCTTGAGCAGGTTCATCGACGGCGAAGTCATCGCGCCGATCAGGCAGATGACCGCGGCGACGTGCAGCACATCCACCAGGCGCGGCTCGTTGAAGAAGTGCGCCAGCGGCTCGGACAGCAGGAACACCCCCACGCCCACCGTGGTGCCCATGATGATCTGCCACGTGAACACGAAGCGGATGTCGTCGTCGCTGACCGTCTTCTTCTGGATCAGGCCGTAGGAGATGCCGATGTCCGAGAAGAAGCGGCTGAAACTGAGGACGATGGCGGCAATCGCAAAGATGCCGTATTCGCCCGGACCGAGGAGGCGGGCCAGGATGATCTGGGTGACGATTTGCAGGCCCGCGCGCATCAGCGAGCCGAATCCGCCCCAGAACACCGCGGCAATGCCTTTGCTCGACAGGTTGGTTTTTTTATCCATAGCGGGTATGAGAACGGCCGGCGGACCGGCCGTGACTCCGTTGCGTTAGGTTCCGCCGCACGGTATCCGGTTGCCCGGCTGCCGTGCGGCGAATCTGGTTCAGCGTCCCGCGACGTCGGCGACGAAATGCCGGTACGTTTCCTTGATGCCTTCCTGCAGGCGCATGCCGGGCTGCCACCCGAGCGCCCGCAGCTTGGAGATGTTCATCAGCTTGCGCGGCGTGCCGTCCGGCTTGCTGGTGTCGAAGTCGATGCGGCCCTGGTATCCGACTTCCTTGGCGATGACCTCGGCCACCTCGCGTATTGTGACGTCCTCGCCCGTGCCCACATTGATGTGCGACAGCATGGGGGAGGTGGTGGCGTCATAGGCCTTGCGCTCCAGTTCCATGACATGCACGCAGGCGTCGGCCATGTCATCGACATAGAGGAATTCGCGGCGCGGCGTGCCCGTGCCCCAGATCACCACCGACTCGGCGCGGTTCTGCTTCGCCTCGTGGAAGCGGCGAATGAGCGCCGGGATGACGTGGCTGTTTTCCGGGTGGTAGTTGTCGCCCGGGCCGTAGAGATTGGTCGGCATGACGCTGCGGTAATCGGTGCCGTACTGGCGGTTGTAGCTCTCGCACATCTTGATGCCGGCGATCTTGGCGATGGCGTACGGCTCGTTGGTCGGTTCGAGCGTGCCGTTCATCAGGTACTCCTCGCGGATCGGCTGTTCCGCCAGGCGCGGATAGATGCAGGACGAGCCGAGGAACAGCAGCTTTTGCACGCCGGCGCGCCAGGCTTCGTGGATCACGTTCGACTGCACCATCAGGTTGTCGTAGATGAATTCCGCAGGGTAAGTGTTGTTCGCATGGATGCCCCCCACGCGGGCGGCCGCGAGATAGACCTCGTCGATCTGTTCCTCCGCGAAGAACTTGCGCACGGCTTCCTGGTCGGTCAGCTCGAGTTCGGCGTGAGTCCGGGTGATGACGTTTCCGTAATCGCGGCGCTTCAGCGCGCGCACGATGGCGGAACCCACCAGGCCGCGATGGCCGGCGACGAAGATGCGTTTGTTCAGGTCTTTGCTCATGTTGGTCCTCTAGGCGATGTCGGCGCGGGCATTCGCTTCCTGCGTCCCGCGCCATGCTGTCCGGCATGCCTGCCGAGCTTCAATCGTGATATGCGTGGGCCGCGTAGTCGTGGTGATATGTCAAAGGATCTTTCGACGCGGCATCGAGGTCCGCAAGGACCATTTCCTTGACCAATTGTTCGAAGGTGACGGTGGGTTGCCAGCCGAGTTTGGCGCGGGCCTTCGCGGCATCGCCGATGGAGGCATGCACCTCGGTGGGTCGGTAGTAGCGCGGATCGACACGCACGATGATTTGCCCGCGTTGCAGATGGGCATGTGCGCCGGGGTCGGCGACGCACGCCACTTCATCGGCGCCGCTGCCTTGCCATTCCAATGCAATCCCCACCACGCCGGCGGCCGCGTTCACGAAGTCGCGCACGCTGTGGCGGATGCCGGTTGCGATGACGAAATCTTCCGGCGTCGGCTGCTGCAGCATGCGCCATTGCATTTCGACGTAGTCGCGCGCATGGCCCCAGTCGCGTTCGGCGTCGAGGTTGCCGAGGAAGAGGCAGTCCTGATAGTTCAGCGCGATGCGCGCGAGTCCGCGCGTGATCTTGCGCGTCACGAAGGTCTCGCCGCGCAGCGGCGACTCATGGTTGAACAGGATGCCGTTGCAGGCATACATGCCGTAGGCCTCGCGGTAGTTCACCGTGATCCAGTAGGCGTACAGCTTCGCGATCGCATAGGGGCTGCGCGGACGGAAGGGCGTGTCCTCGCTGGCGGGTAGCTGCGCCGCTTCGCCGAACATTTCCGATGTGGATGCCTGGTAGAAGCGCGTGGTCTTCTCCATGCCGAGGCGGCGGATCGTCTCCAGGATGCGCAGCGGACCCAGCGCGTCGGAGTTGGCCGTGTACTCGGGTTCTTCGAACGACACTGCCACATGGCTCTGTGCCGCGAGGTTGTAGATCTCGTCGGGCTGCGTCTGCTGCACGATGCGCAGCAGCGAAGAGGAATCGGTCAGGTCGCCGTGGTACAGGATGAAACGCCGCTCGCGTTCCTGCGGCTCCTGCAGCAGATGGTCGATGCGTTCGGTGTTGAAGCGCGAGCTGCGGCGCTTGATGCCATGGACGATGTAGCCCTTGCTCAGCAACAGTTCGGCGAGGTAGGCGCCGTCCTGTCCGCTCACGCCGGTGATCAGCGCGACCTTGTTCTCGTGCGTGCGTGTTCCGGCACCGCGGATCGCCGATGCCGTGGAAAGGTTTTCTGCATTCATCTTTACTCCTGTGCGGCGACGGCTTGGTTGCGCGGGCGCGGCGTGATGGCAGGGACCTGCAATGCGGCAGGCGCCTGGCCGTAAGGCATGTGCTGGAGGAAGGAGCGGAACTCCTCGCGGATTTCGGGATGGCGCAGCGCGAACTGCACCGTCGCCTGGACGTAGCCGAGCTTGCTGCCGCAGTCGTAGCGCAATCCCTTGAACTGGTATGCGAGCACCGGCTCCTCGGCCAGCATGCCGGCGATGCCGTCGGTCAGTTGCAGTTCCCCGTCCGCGCCGGGAACGAGGCCGCGCAAATGCTTGAACACCGAGGGGGAAAGAAGGTAGCGGCCGACTACGCCGAGGGTGGAGGGCGCCGCTTCCGGCGCGGGCTTTTCGATGATGCCGCCGAGCTGCACGAGCCGTTCGCCGAACGGCACGCCGGTCACCACGCCGTAGGCGCGGCTGTGTTCGCGGGCAATGTTTTCCACGCCGATCAGGCTGCAGCCATGTTCCTGGTGCAGCTGCAGCATCTGGCGCATCACGGGCGTTTCGGCATCGATGAGATCGTCGGCCAGGATCACGGCAAAGGGCTCGTCGCCGACGATATGCTCGGCGCACAACACCGCATGGCCGAGGCCGCGCGCTTCGGACTGGCGCACGTAGTACACATCGACATGATCCGGCTTGACGCGGCGGACGATGTCGAGCAGGTCCTGCTTGTCGCGCGCTTCCAGCTCGGCTTCGAGCTCATACGCGGGATCGAAGTGGTCTTCGATCGCGCGCTTGTTGCGGCCGGTGACGAAGATCATGTCCGTGATGCCCGCCGCAATCGCCTCCTCGACCGCATATTGGAGCAGCGGCTTGTCGACGACCGCCAGCATCTCCTTCGGACTCGCCTTGGTGGCGGGCAGGAAACGCGTGCCGAGACCGGCGACGGGAAAGACGGCTTTTGTGATTCGTTTCGTCATGATGGTTCGTGTGGTTGGGCAGCAGCGCGTGCCGGCGTCTCCTCTCGCCGGCGCCGCTGGTTCAGTACGCGTTCGCGCCGGTCCATCCGCGGAAGGCCGTCCAGGCGATGATCCGAATGTCCATCCACAGCGACCAATGCTGGATGTAGTGCAGGTCGAACTGGACGCGCTTGGCCATCTTGTCGACCGTGTCGGTCTCGCCGCGATAGCCGTGGATTTGCGCCCAACCGGTGATGCCCGGCTTGACCCGATGACGCAGCATGTAGGTCTCGAGCAGGTCCTTGTAGAGTTCGTTGTGCTGCAGTGCGTGCGGGCGCGGCCCGACCACCGACATGTCGCCCTGCAGCACGTTGATGAACTGCGGCAGCTCGTCGAGGCTGGTGCGCCGCAGGAAGCCGCCGATGGAGGTGATGCGCGGATCGTTCTTGGTTGCCTGCGTCACCACGTTGTGCTCCTGGTGGACCTTCATGGTGCGGAACTTGTAGACCATGAAGGGCTTGCCGTTGAGGCCGAGGCGCGGCTGGCGGAAGAACACCGGTCCGGGCGACGAGCGTTTGATGAGGACGGCGAGCACGAGGAAGAGCGGGGCCAGCATCACCAGCGTGACGAAGGCGAACACGCGGTCGAAGACTTCCTTGACGATGCCGTTCACGCCCGCCGACACCGGCTGGTTGAGATCGACGACCGGGAAGCCGAGGAAGTTGCTCATCTTGTTGGTGAGCATCTGCAGGCCGAGGATGTCCGGCACCCAGCGAATGTCCACCAGGGTATTGCGCAGGATGTATTTCAGCTCCTGCAGCTTGGGCGACGCGGTCAGCGGCAGCGTGATCCAAATTTCATGGACGCGGTTGGCGACCACATAGTCGTTGATCTCCTTCATCGTATGGATGCGGGCGACCTTCGGATCGGCGAGCAGCTGCTCGTCCTCCGGCTCGATGTGCACCGCCTTCACGTCGTAGCCGGCCCAGTCGAGCGCCAGCGCGCGGCGGTGAAGTTCCTGGCCGGTGGTGCCATAGCCCACGATCACCACGCGCTTGGCGTTCAAGCCCTTCTGGCGCATGAAACGCAGCACGGTGTAGGCGGCGCCGCGCATTGCGACGAGTCCGGCGCAGCCGATCGCATACCAGTAGAACAGCCACAGGCGCGACACATGGCCGACATGGTGAATGAGGAAGCTGAAGAACAGCCCGGTGAGCACCACGACGCCCCAGGCGCCGGCAGCGCGCAGGAACAGATCGGGCAGCGAGCGTCCGCGCCACGAGGCGTAGATGCCGAGCTGGGGGAAGACGAGGAAGGCGAGGGCGCTGCAGAAGTGCAGCAGCACGGTGTGGATGGGAGCGATCTCGGTCAGCGGCATCTGGAAATGGATGAGCGCGGCGAGGATGCCCGCGGCCTCCAGAACGAGGACGTCCATCAGTCGCATCGAAAGTTCCAACCGGGATGAATTGCTGATCAGTACATCTTGCATGGTTTGCTTGGTCTCTTCGGTTGCAACGGGTGATCACGCAGGCGTTCGCACGCTGCTGCTGTGCGTCGCAAACGCCTTGGCGGTGAGGCTCTGTGCAGTGCGCACGAAGCGCAAAACGTCATTACCTTTTAGGCAATAGTAATCACTGTGAATACGACAAATTCGATAAGTAGCGTTTGATTGCGTCGTCTCAAACGAGTCGTTGCCGCGACTCAAACGGACCGTTGTTTGCTGTCAAACGGCTGCCTCGCACGAGGCATCGTTTGCTCTGCAGCAGGCGCGCAAGGCGTAACAAAATGCTTCACGCGCGCGTGCATGCGACGCTTTCGACCGCGCCGCATGCACACACGATGCGCTATGATTCGCCCCATGAATATTGATGAGCCACAAGAGCAGTCGGCGTACGAATTGATCGGCGGCGACGCCAAGCTGAGAGAGCTGGTCGACCGCTTCTACGACCTGATGGAACTGGAGCCGGAATTCGCGGCATTGCGTGCGATGCACCCGCCCGCGCTGGACGGATCGCGCGACAAGCTGTACTGGTTCCTCTCCGGTTGGCTCGGCGGTCCCAATCACTACATCGAACGCTTCGGCCATCCGCGCCTGCGCGCACGCCACCTGCCGTTCGCGATCGCCTCGCCGGACCGCGACCAATGGCTGCGCTGCATGGCATGGGCCATGGAAGACATCGGTCTCTCACTGGAGCTGCGCGAACGCCTGATGCACGCCTTCTTCCAGACCGCCGACTGGATGCGCAACCGCGCCGACTGATTTCAACGACAACTTGCCTGCTTCATGACCGACATCGCCGTACTTGTCCTGCTCGTCCTCGTCCTGCTTGTGCTTGCCATGCAGGTCATCCTTCTGCTGCGCGGCCGTGGCGCGGGAACGTCCGCGACCGCACTGGAAACCTTGCAGGACGCCTTGCAAAAGCATCAGCAGCAGACCGGCGAGCGCGTCGAGCGCGAACTGCGCAATCAGGTGCAGGCGAGCGCGCAAAGCACGCGCCAGGAGCTGACCGGCAGCTTCGTGCAGCTGCAGCAGGCACTGGCGGCGCAGCTCACCAGCGTCGCCACCATCCAGAACAACCAGATCGACACCTTCGCGCAACAGCTTTCCAAACTGAGCGAACTCAACGCGCAGCAGCTCGAATCGATGCGGCACGCCATCGCCACGCAAGCGCATGCCGGCCGCGAGGAACAATCGCTTGCACTCAAGCGCTTCGGCGACACGCTGAACCAGACGCTGTCCAGCCTCACCGAATCCAATGCCCAACGCATGGCCGAGGTGCGCGCCACGCTGGAAACCAAGATTCGCGACCTGCAGACCGACAATGCGAACCGTCTCGAGGAAATGCGCCGGACCGTCGACGAGAAATTGCATTCGACGCTGGAGCAGCGTCTCGGCGAATCCTTCAAGCTGGTGTCGGATCGCCTCGACAAAGTGCATCAGGGCCTGGGCGAAATGCAGCAGCTGGCCATCGGCGTCGGCGACCTCAAGCGCGTGCTGACGAACGTGAAATCGCGCGGCACCTGGGGCGAAGTGCAGCTCGAAATGCTGCTCGAACAAGTGCTCACGCCTGACCAGTACGCCAAGAACATTGAGACGATTCCAGGCACGGGCGAGCGTGTCGAATTCGCGATCAAACTGCCAGGCCAGGACGACGACCGCCCGGTCTGGTTGCCGGTCGATGCAAAGTTTCCCAAGGAACAGTACGAGCGGCTGTGCGAGGCGGCCGAAGTGGCGGACGCCGATGGCGTTGCTACTGCCGGGCGCGAACTGGAGCGCGCCGTGCGCGTCGAGGCCAAGACCATTTCCGAGAAGTACCTGTCGCCGCCGCTCACCACCGACTTCGCGATCCTGTTCCTGCCCACCGAAGGGCTGTACGCGGAAGTCATGCGCCGCCCCGGTCTGGCCGATGAGCTGCAGCGCGTCTGCCGCATCACGATCGCCGGGCCATCGACGCTCTCCGCCTTGCTGAATTCGCTGCAGATGGGTTTCCGCACGCTTGCCCTGGAGAAGCGTTCCTCCGAAGTGTGGCAGGTGCTCGGCGCAGTGAAGACCGAGTTCGGCAAGTTCGGCGACGTGCTCGCCTCGACGAAAACGGCGCTCGAACGTGCCGCGAAAAACATCGAACAAGCCGAAACGCGCACGCGCCAGATGACCCGCAAGCTGAAATCCGTGGAAGCGCTGCCTTCCGAAACGGCGCAACTCTTGCTTGGTACCGACGGGAACGACGGCAGCGACGACTGAAGCCACGATGCCGTTGTGCTAACGTGACCTCAGGCCCCGGCATGCGCGGGCCTGTCTTTCACTCACTTTCTCGCTGGTACGCTGCCTATGGAAATAGCCATACTGTTCGGTCTCATCCTGCTCAACGGCGCTTTCGCGATGTCGGAAATCGCGCTCGTGACTGCACGGCGCATGCGCCTGCAGAAGCTGGCCGAAGACGGCGACCCGGGCGCCGCTGCCGCCATCCGGCTGGGTGAAGACCCGAACCGCTTCCTCTCCACCGTGCAGATCGGCATTACCTCCATCGGCGTGCTCAACGGCATCGTCGGTGAAGCGACGCTGGCTGCGCCGCTGGCGAACTGGCTGCAGGGGCATGGCGTACCGCAGCCCTACGTCGGCTACGCCGCCACCGTGTTGGTGGTCATGTGCATCACCTACTTCTCCATCGTCCTCGGCGAACTCGTGCCGAAGCGGCTGGGGCAGATCAGCCCGGAGCCGGTCGCGCGGATGGTGGCGCGTCCCATGCTCTTCCTGGCCGCCGCCTCCAAGCCCTTCGTCAAGCTGCTGTCCGGCTCCACACAGCTCGTGCTGCGCGCACTGGGCGCCCGCGAACAGACCGAGCCGACGGTGACGCAGGAAGAGATCAATCTCATGCTGGCCGAAGGTTCCAGCGCCGGCGTCATCGAGCAGCACGAGCATCAGATGGTGCGCAACGTGTTCCGCCTCGACGACCGCCAGATCGCCTCGCTGATGGTGCCGCGCAGTGAAGTGGTCTACTTCGACGTCGAAGACTCGCTCGAAGACAACCTGAAGCGCTTCGAGGAAAGCGACCATTCGCGCTACCCGGTAGTGCGCGGCGGCTGGGATCATGTGCTGGGGGTGGCCTCGGCCAGGCAGCTGCTGGCGCAATCGCTGCGCGGCGAGCGTCCCAGCCTCACCGAGCACTTGCAACCGGCCGTCTTCATGCCGGAATCGCTCACCGGCATGGAACTGCTCGACAACTTCAAGAGCTCAGGCGTGCAGATCGCCTTCATCATCGACGAGTACGGCGAAGTGCAGGGCATCGTCACGCTGCAAGACGTGCTCGAGGCGATCACCGGCGAGTTCAAGCCGCCGCGGGCGGAAGACGCATGGGCGATGCAGCGGGAAGATGGTTCATGGCTGCTCGACGGCCTGATCCCGGTGCCGGAACTCAAGGACCGCCTCGCCCTGCACGGCGTGCCGGAAGAGGAACGGGGACGTTACAACACCCTGAGCGGCATGCTGATGCTGCTGCTCGGCCGCTTGCCGAACACCGGCGATCATGCCGATTGGGAAGACTGGCGGTTCGAGATCGTCGACCTCGACGGCAAGCGGATCGACAAGGTGCTGGCGACACGCAAGCCGGCCGAGCCGGCAGCGTCCAACGTCGTGCAGCTGCCGGGGGCGGGCAGCGAGACTTAACCGCCGATGTAGGACATTTCCACCTTGGGGGCCGCCTCGCGCATGGCGGCCGTCTGCGCGCTGCGCAGCTCCGAATAGCGGTCCATGCGGGCCTGCCACAGGTGACTGACGGCGGCGGCGATTTCCGCGTCGTTGCGGCCGTTGCGCAGCAGGGCGCGCAGGTCGTGGCCGCGGGTGGCGAAGAGGCAGGTGTAGAGCTTGCCTTCGGTGGACAAGCGGGCGCGCGTGCAGTCGCCGCAGAAAGCATGCGTCACGCTGGAGATCACCCCGATCTCGCCGCTGCCGTCCGCGTACCGCCAGCGCTCCGCCGTCTCGCCGCGATAGTTGCGTTCGAACGGCTCCAGCGGCATCTCTGCGCCGATGCGACGCACCACCTCGGCCGACGGCACCACCTCATCCATGCGCCAGCCGTTGCTGCTGCCGACGTCCATGTATTCGATGAAGCGAAGAATGAAGGGCGTGCCTTTGAAGTGACGCGCCATCGGCACGATTTCCTGGTCGTTCATGCCGCGCTTGACCACCATGTTGACCTTGATCGGCCCGAGGCCCACGCGATGCGCCACATCGATGCCGTGCAGCACGTCGGCCACCGGAAAATCGACATCGTTCATGCGACGGAAGGTGGCATCGTCGAGCGAATCGAGCGAGACGGTCACGCGGCGCAAGCCGGCATCCTTGAGCGCCTGCGCCTTGCGCGCGAGCAGCGATGCGTTCGTGGTCAGCGTCAGGTCGATGTCCTTGCCGTCCGGCGTGCGCAGCACGGCCAGCATCTCGATCAGCTTCTCGATGTTCTTGCGCAGCAGCGGCTCGCCGCCGGTCAGCCGGATCTTGTGCACGCCGTGCGCGATGAAAATTTTCGCGATGCGCGTGATCTCCTCGAAGGACAGCAGGTCGCCGTGCGGCAGGAAGCGGTAGTCCTTGTCGAAGACTTCCTTCGGCATGCAATAGACGCAGCGGAAGTTGCAGCGGTCCGTGACCGAAATACGCAGGTCCTGCAGCGGGCGCGCGAGCGCATCCTCCAGGCGTCCGGTCGGTGCTTCCAGGACGGCGGGAACGACCGGTTCGCGGGAGAGCGAACGGTGATCGGCGACGGGAATGAACTTTTCAGACATGCGGAGGAGGGCAGTGCTTTAACGCAGGTACGATAGCACGAGACCGAGCAGCGCACAGGAGGCCACCAGCTTGATCGTTCCGGCCTTGTAGCGTACCAGCGCTACTGCTGCGATCGCGCTGATGGCGATGGCGATCCAGTCCCATTGCATCGCCGGGCGGTCGAGGCCGTACACGTGCTGCGCAAAGAACCCGGCTAGGCTGACGATCACGCCCACCACCGCTGCAGAGATCGCCGTCAGGGGCGCCGTGAGGCGGATGTCGTCGCGGGTGGATTCCACCAGCGGTCCGCCGGCGAGGATGAAGATGAACGACGGCAGGAAGGTGAAGAAGGTCGCCACGCAGGCGCCGGCGCATCCCGCCAGGAACAGATGATCGCCGAACAGCGCGCGGGTCCATCCGCCCACGAAGCCGACGAAGGCGACGATCATGATCAGCGGCCCGGGCGTGGTTTCGCCCAGTGCCAACCCGTCGATCATCTGCGTGCCCGTCAGCCATTGAAAGTTCTCGACGGCACCCTGATAGACGTAGGGCAGCACCGCATAGGCGCCGCCGAAGGTCAGCAAGGCCGCCTTGGTGAAGAACCAGCCCATCTGCGCCAGCGGACTCGCCACGCCGAATGTCCACGCGAGCCCTGCCCAAACGACGATTCCCGTGCCGATGCTGACCGCCGCCATACGTCCCAGCGCGGCCCACGAGAAGCGCGCATGGGCCGGGGTAGGCGTGTCGTCGTCGATGATCGCGGGTCCGAACGATGCCTGTTTCGCGGCGGCGTGGCCGCCGCCGACTTCGAATTTTTCCGGAAGCAGCCGACCGCCTGCAAAACCCGCGAGCCCCGCGGTCAAAACGATGGCGGGAAACGGTACGTGGAGGATTGCAATTGCCACGAAGGCAAGGACGGCAATCGCGATGAGCACGCCGTTCTTCAGACTGCGCGAACCGATGCGCCACGCCGCCGCCAGCACGATCGCCACCACCGCCGGCTTGATCCCGTACAGCACGGCGGCGACCGCCGGCACGTTGCCGAACGCAATGTAGATCCACGACAGCACGATCAGCAAAAACAGGGAAGGGAGGACGAACAGGACACCTGCGATGACGCCGCCGGCTGTCCGGTGCATCAGCCAGCCGATGTAGACCGCCAGTTGCGTCGCTTCGGGACCGGGCAGCAGCATGCAATAGTTGAGCGCATGCAGGAAGCGCCGCTCCGAAATCCAGCGCTTGCGCTCGACCAGATCGGTATGCATGAGCGCAATCTGGCCGGCCGGACCGCCGAAGCTGACGAAGCCGAGCTTAAGCCAGTACCAGAAGGCGCTGGGAAGCGAAACCGGGGCGGGCGGGGCGGCAGGGATGTCGTGCATCGGCGGTGATCGGAAATGTAGTCGCCCGATGGTAACCGCGGCTTGCCGGGCCGGCAACGCTGCGCCAAGCGTCGACAGGACAACGCCATGCCGTGCCGCTGGAGGCTCAAGCTTTAACGCTGGAATTCAACAAGGAAAGTGCGCGCGGAGGGACAAGGTCGCGCTTTGGCTCACAATGGACTTGGCAATAAAAAAGGGAGCCGAAGCTCCCTTTTTCTTAGGCCGTTCCCGGCTGCCGGTTTGGCATCAACGACGCGTCTCCACCTGGACCAGCGGCTCGGTCGACACCGGAGGCAGAGGCTTGCGCTCGCGTGGGACGCGCGGCGCCGGTGCGACGCGGGCCGCTGCTTCCTGTGCGGCACGCAACTTCTCCGGATCCGTCACAGCCAGCGTCAGACCGGCTGCAGAGAGCATCTCGCGCAGATTGTCGAGCGGCATCGGTTCAGGCTGCACCGGTGCAACCGCAGCAGGCGCGATCACCGGAGCGGGCGCCAGTTCTGGAGCAGCCGGAGCAGCCGGAGCAGGCGCAGCAACTGCAGCGCTCGGCGCCGCGTCTGCGGCAACGACAGGTTGGGGTGCCACATCGCCTGCCGGGACATGCGATGCCAGCGTGGCCGAGGTCGTCAGCTCGGGCGTCGACGCCACGGCTTCCTCGACCGGCGCCGCCTGGGACGCGACCGGAACGGCATTCACTGGTTCCACGGCTTCGATCGTGGCGGAGGCCTGCATTGCCACCTCCGCGATTTCGAGCTGCACCGATTCCTGGGCAGCAATCTCAGCGCCAGCTTCAATGCCTTCGGCTTCGTCGCCGGTCTGCGTCACGTCGCCTTGTTCGCGGTCGCGGCGGTTGCGATTACGGCCGCCACGGCGACGGCGCCGGCGGCGTTCCTCGCCCTGTTCGGTCGTGCCTTCCTCACCTGCGACGGCTTCGGCAGAGATATCCTCCGCAGCCTCATCGACGACCGGCTGAACCGCCGCCGTCTCAACCACGGGAGCAGTCGCAGCCGTATTCAGCAATTCCTCGGCCGGTGCTTCCTTGCGCTCCTCGCGCTGACGCTGCTGACGCTCGCGGCGCGACTCGCCTCCCTCACGGGGCTCACGTGCTTCACGGGGCTCACGTGCTTCACGCGGCTCACGTACTTCACGGGCCTCACGTGCTTCGCGCGGCTCGCGGGGTTCCCGCTGTTCACGCGGCTCCCGTTGCTCGCGCGGCTCACGACCCTCGCGCGGCTCCTTGCCTTCGCGGGGCTGGCGCGGCTGACGTGCCTGCGCGGTCTCCGCGCCGGCCTGCTTCATTGTCTCTTCGCGGGCCTCATTGCGCTCCTCGCCACGCTCCCGTCCGCCGCGACCGCCACGGCCGCCGCGTCCACGGTTGCGGCCATTGCGGTCGCCACGCTCACGCGATTGTGCCGGCTTGTCTTCGACCACCGGCGCAGGCGCCGCGGCCGGAGCGACCGGCTTCTTGCGGAAGAAACCGAACATGCGGCTGAAGAAACCTTCCTCAGCCGGTGCCGGGGCGGCCACCGGAATAGGTGCCGGCTCCACGACCGGCTTGCGTTCCACGATCGGCGCCGGCTGGTCCGGGGTGATGCCCTTGACCACGGCTTCCTGACGCGGACGCACTTCTTCCTTCTGACGCTTGCCGTAGCTGATGTCGGTGTCAGCCTCTTCGGCCATGTCGTAGCTCGCCTGCGGCTCTTCGAGGCGCGGGTCGTCGTGCTTGATGCGCTCGAGCTTGTAATGCGGCGTCTCGAGATGCTTGTTGGGAATCAGGATGACCGTCACGCGATGACGCGTCTCGATCTTGAGGATTTCGCCACGCTTTTCATTGAGCAGGAAAGCGGCCACATCGACCGGCGCCTGCACGTGGATCGCGGCGGAGTTTTCCTTCATCGCCTCTTCCTGGATGATGCGCAGCACCTGCAGGGCAGACGATTCGGTATCGCGGATATGACCGGTGCCGTTGCAGCGCGGGCAAGTCACGTGGCTGCCTTCGGACAGCGACGGACGCAGGCGCTGGCGCGACAGCTCCATCAGGCCGAAACGGGAAATCTTGCCCATCTGTACGCGTGCGCGGTCGTAGCGCAGCGCATCCTTCAGGCGGGTCTCGACTTCGCGTTGGTTCTTCGCGTTCTCCATGTCGATGAAGTCGATCACGATCAGGCCGCCCAGGTCGCGCAAGCGCAGCTGGCGGGCCACTTCGTCGGCCGCTTCAAGGTTGGTATGGAGTGCGGTGGTTTCGATGTCGCTGCCGCGGGTGGCGCGGGCCGAGTTGACGTCGATGGAAACGAGAGCTTCGGTGTGATCGATGACGATGGCGCCGCCGGAGGGCAGGGGGACGGTGCGGGAGTAGGCCGTCTCGATCTGGTGTTCGATCTGGAAACGCGAGAACAGGGGAACGTCGTCGCGGTAGCGTTTGACGCGGTGCACCATGTCGGGCATCACGTGGGTCATGAACTGCTGGGCCTGTTCGTAGATGTCATCGGTGTCGATGAGGATCTCGCCGATGTCAGGCTGGAAATAGTCGCGGATGGCGCGGATGACGAGCGAGGATTCCTGGTAGATCAGGAAAGCGCCGGGAGCCGACTGGCCCGCGCCTTCGATCGCGCGCCACAGCTGCATCAGGTAATTCAAATCCCACTGCAGTTCTTCGACGTTGCGGCCGATGCCTGCGGTCCGGGCGATCACCGACATGCCGGAAGGCAGGTCGAGCTTGTCCATGGTCTCGCGCAGTTCCTGGCGGTCTTCGCCTTCGACCCGGCGAGAGACGCCGCCGCCGCGCGGATTGTTCGGCATCAGGACCAGGTAGCGGCCCGCCAGCGAGATGAAGGAGGTCAGTGCCGCGCCCTTGTTGCCGCGCTCTTCCTTCTCGACCTGGACCATGATTTCCTGGCCTTCGCGCAGCGCATCCTTGATGGAGCAGTTGCGCACGTCGACGCCGTCGCGGAAATAGCTGCGTGCCACTTCCTTGAACGGCAGGAAGCCGTGACGTTCTTCGCCATAATTGACGAAGCAGGCTTCCAGGGAAGGCTCGATGCGGGTAATGATGCCTTTGTAAATATTCGACTTGCGCTGTTCGCGCCCCGCCGTCTCGATGTCGATGTCGATGAGCTTCTGCCCATCGACAATCGCCACGCGCAACTCTTCCTGCTGCGTGGCGTTGAACAACATACGCTTCATGTTTTTATGCTCCGAGGCCCGAAGGCCGGCTCAAAGACCGCAGCGGCAAGTGCCGTCGCGGCCGGTACATTGGGATGTACGCGTGGAGCGGAGTGCTTGAGGAGGGGAATTGCCTTGGGGTGTGGACGCGCAATGCTTGCGCATGCCACAGCGGGGCGCGGATGCAAACCATGCCGAGTGCCGGCAGCGCGCGGCCGATGCGGCGCGCGCATCAACATGTGCGCGGCGGCGGGCAGCGGGCAGTTCAGGCCAACCAAACCATCGGTTCCAGCCGAATTGGCAATCGGGTACGGCCACATCAACCAGCGAGCACTCCTTCACGAGGAAACTGCTCGCCAGACTTTATCCTTACAATTCAAGCAATCTTTTCCAGCGCCGAGACGCGCCATCCGATCGCAACTACGGTGCGACCCTGACGCGCGCATGGGCGTGCATACACGTCTTTGCCGCTGATTTTGCTTCCCTAGCGAGGCCAGCAGCAACGCCTCTGTGTAGAATGTGCTTTTTATTCTTACACTCGCACCGGATTTGTAACCGATGCGAAACAATTATAGCTTCAAAATGAAAGACTTAGCGAGATTTTCTGGGGATCGGGGCCAGATCGCCCCGCCCGGCGAAAGCTCCCAAGTCGCTCCTCGCGCCCAGCTGGTCACCATTTCGGAAGAGGAGGCGGATCAGCGCATCGACAACTTCCTGCTCCGCGTCTGCAAGGGCGTGCCGAAAAGTCACATCTACCGCGTCTTGCGATCGGGGGAAGTCCGGGTCAACAAGGGCCGCATCGACCAAACGTACCGTCTGCGCATCGGCGACGTTGTGCGTATTCCACCGGTCAGGGTTGCGGAAAAAACAACTGGTAATGTACCGGGCGCCGAATTTTCGATTTTGCTCGAAGACAACCATTTGCTGGTGATCGACAAGCCGGCCGGCGTCGCGGTCCATGGCGGCTCGGGCGTAAGCTACGGCGTCATTGAACAACTGCGCGCGGCGCGTCCGGACGCAAAGTTTCTTGAACTGGTCCATCGCCTCGACCGCGAAACGTCCGGCATACTCCTGCTGGCCAAGAAACGCTCGGCGTTGACGAATTTGCACGAACAAATCCGCGAAGGCAGCTTGGATAAACGCTATCTCGCGCTCGTACACGGCCAGTGGCGCAACGGGCGCCAGCACGTCAAGCTGCCTTTATTAAAGTACACGACGCCGGACGGGGAACGGCGCGTGCGCGTGCAGGCCGATGGCCAGCCCTCGCATACCGTGTTCAACCTGGTCCGCCGTTTCGGCGATTTCGCGCTGCTTGAAGCCGAGCTGAAAACTGGACGTACGCACCAGATTCGCGTGCATCTGGCGTCGAGCGGCTTTCCCATCCTGGGCGACGACAAATACGGCGATTTCGCCCTGAACCGGGCGTTGCAGAAGCCGGACGGAACACGTGCTGCGCTCAAGCGCATGTTTCTGCATGCGTGGCAGATCACGTTCCTGCATCCGGAGTCTGGCGCTCCGGTCACGCTGCGCACCAAGCTGCCGCCGGAGTGCGAACAATTCCTCAACAGTCTCGCCGGTCCCGGCGCCTCACCCGAATAACAAAAGACGCCATGCCAAGGAAGCAATTCGACCTGATCGTGTTCGACTGGGACGGCACGCTGATGGACAGCACCGGAACCATCGTGAAGTGCATCCAGGCGGCCGCCCGGGACCTCGGCCTGCCCGTGCCAGATAATCGCGCCGCCGCCTATGTGATCGGCCTCGGGCTGCAGGAGGCAATGCAAGCCGCGCTGCCGGGGCTCGACGCGAAGCTGTATCCGCGTATCGTGGAACGGTATCGCTACCATTACCTCGCCAAGGATCAGGGGCTGACCTTGTTCGACGGCGTGCCGGAAATGCTGGCCGATCTGTCGCAGCAGGGATACTTCCTCGCCGTCGCGACCGGAAAGAGCCGCGTCGGGCTCAACCGCGCGTTGGATGCCGGGAAACTGCTTTCAGCTTTCGACGCCACGCGCTGCGCCGACGAAACCTTCTCCAAGCCGCATCCGGCGATGCTGCACGAGCTGACGCGCGAACTTGGGCAGGACATTGGCCGCACCGTCATGATCGGCGATACCACCCACGACCTGCAGATGGCGGTCAACGCCGGGGCGGCCGGCATCGCAGTGCACTATGGCGCACATCCGGCACCCGAACTCGCGGCGCTGAACCCCGTGTTCGCCGCCAATTCGGTCGCTGAATTGCATACCTGGCTCAACGAGAACGCATAGCAGCATGGAAGACGACGCTATCCCGATCTGCGCGTCAGACGCCCTGGCCGAGGGCGGCAAGGGCGTGCGCTTCCCAGTCACCGCTGGCGGGGACGACGCGACCGGCTTCGTCGTCCGTTACGACAACGCCGTCTACGCCTACCTGAACCGCTGCGCGCATGTGCCGATCGAGCTTGACTGGAATGAAGGCGACTTCTTCGAATCGAGCGGGCTCTACCTGATGTGTTCGACCCACGGCGCCTTGTACACCCCCGAAACCGGCCATTGCGCCGGCGGGCCATGCCGCGGGGGGCGCTTGCGCCGCATCACGGTGTTCGAAAGAAACAATCAGGTATTCTGGCAACCCGACGACTACGTGCGGCCCGCACGAGCTTAATGAAAACCCACATGCGGAAAATCCAAATGCGGAAAACGCAAAAGCAGACAACACAAAAGCAGACAACACAAAAGCATGAGTGATCACGACATCGAGAACGGGCTGCAGCCCGGCAAGCGCGATACCTGGGAGCGCGAAACGCTCGAAAAGCTCGCCTTCGCCACGCTCAACGAGCAGCGCGCGCGCCGCCGCTGGAGCATCTTCTTCCGTTTCCTGACGCTGGGCTTGATCGCCTTCGCGCTCTGGATGGCCTTCGACTTCGGCAACAAGGACGCCGAAACAGTCGGTCCGCATACGGCCCTGATCGAGATCGACGGTACCATCGAGCCTGGCACCTCCGGTGCGGCAGACAATGTCGTACCCGCGCTGAATCGCGCCTATTCCGACGACAATTCCGTCGGCATTGTCCTGCGCATCAACAGCCCTGGCGGCAGCCCCGTCCAGGCCGGCATCATCAACGACGAAATCGTCCGGCTGCGCAAGGCGTATCCGAAGAAGCCGCTGTACGTGGTGGTCGACGAGATATGCGCATCGGGCGGCTATTACATCGCCGCCGCCGCCGACAAGATCTTCGTCAACAAAGCGAGCATCGTCGGCTCCATCGGCGTGCTCATGGACGGCTTCGGCTTCACCGGCTTCATGGACAAGGTCGGCATCGAGCGCCGCCTTCTGACGGCGGGAGAGAACAAGGGCTTCCTTGACCCGTTCAGTCCGCAGACCGCCAAGCAGCGCAATTACGCCCAGGAGATGCTGAACGAAGTGCATCAGCAATTCATCGACGTCGTGCGTCAAGGGCGCGGCAAGCGGTTGAAGGAAACGCCAGAGACGTTTTCCGGACTCTTCTGGAGTGGTAGCAAGGCGGTGGAGATCGGTCTGGCCGATGCGTTCGGAACGGTGGACTCCGTGGCGCGCGACGAATTGAAGGCTGAGGAAATCGTCGATTACACGCAGCACGAAGGATTGTCCGAGCGTCTGTTGAAGAAATTCGGCGGCGCCGTCGGCAGTGCGGCAGCCGGCGCCATCTGGAGTCGCGGCGTCCAGCCGTCGCTGCGCTGAGATTGGCTACCGGAAAGTGCGCTTCGAAGGTCGATTCGACCCTTGAATCTCGGAGCGCGCGATCTATACTGCGGTTGTCCGGTTTCGGTTTCCACTCTCCCGCATCGTAAGGCGGCATCGGAATACTCAACTCCGGGCAGTGATTTCCGCATCTCGGGTGCGGATGAGAAGCGGAGTCTTCTCTTCACTTTGCCCTCAGGGCATGCGAAACGGCGGCGCAATACCGCCGTTTTGCGTTTACGCGCAAACGTTTGTGTGCAAACTTCAGCGGGCCAGTATCAAAAATACGGTCGGGCGTTTGTGAAAGTCCGGCAGCCTGCCCGCGGCCAAATCCGTCTTCCATTCCGAGGCACGTTTCGTCTGCACGCGTTCGCTGTCGAGCGTCAGGTCGGTCGCGACGGAAATCAAGGTGCCTGGCTGGCATCCATTTGCCAGCGCCTCGAGCAAAGCGGCATTGCGGTAAGGCGTCTCGATAAACAGTTGCGTCTGCTGCTCGGCACGGGAACGCTCTTCAAGCAGGCGGATGCGTTTGGACCGTTGCCCGGCATCGGTCGGCAGGTAGCCGTTGAAGGCGAAACTCTGTCCGTTCAACCCGCTCGCCATAACCGCGAGAAGGAGGGACGATGGGCCGACGAGCGGCCGGACCATGATCCCGCGTTCATGCGCCAGGCGGACGAGATTGGCGCCAGGGTCGGCGACCGCAGGGACGCCGGCCTCGGAAATCAATCCGGCGTCGGCCCCCTGGAGCAGTGGTTCCAACAAGGCAGGCAAACGCTCGGCGCCAGTGTTCACGTTGAGTTCGTCGATACGGATTTCCTGGAGCGGACGGCTCAGAGGATGCTTCGCCTTGACCAACTTCAGGAATGCTCGGGTCGTCTTTGCATTTTCGGCGATGAAGTAGCCGAGGGCGGCGGTCGTTTGCTGGACGTGCTCCGGGATGATGGCGCCGAGTGCTGCATCCGACGTCTGCCCGAGCGTATTGGGAATCAGGTAAAGCGTTCCGGCCACAACGTCTATTCCTTGAAAAACGCGACGCCGGCACGGCGGAGCATGGAGCAGAGCGCGACGAGGGGCAGACCGGTGAGGGCGGTCGGATCCGTGCTGTCGATACGCTCGATAAGCGCAATGCCCAAGCCTTCGTTCTTGGCACTTCCGGCGCAGTCGTAGGGCTGTTCGATGCGGAGATAGGCATCCAATTCGGCCTCGGGCAGGTCGCGGAAGGTCACTGTCGTCTGCACGTTGGCGACCTGGGCGGCGAACTCGTCGGGCTGCCGGCCGTCCCACAGACAGAGGGCGCTGTGGAACACTACCTCCCGACCGCGCATCAACTGCAACTGGCGCAAAGCGTTCTCGTGCGTACCCGGTTTGCCGATCTGGAGGCCGTCGAGCGTCGCGACCTGATCGGATCCGATGACCAGCGCTTGGGACGCGGTTAGGGCAACCGCCCGGGCTTTCTCGCGCGCCAGGCGCAGTGCCGTCTGTTCGGGCGCCTCGCCGTCAGAGGGCGTTTCATCGATACCGGGCACCTGGACGTCGAACGGCAGGTGCAGCCGGGCAAGGAGTTCGCGCCGATAGGTGGAGCCCGACGCAAGGATCAAGCGCGGTGCGTGATGGCATTCAGGCATGGATTGCATTCCTATAGCGCTCTTGTGAACGTCAGCTCGGCGAAAAGCGGGCTAACGCTTTGACGAATAAGGGAAAAGCCTGATATTATCGCAGGTTTTCCGGGTTCGGCTCGCCAGGATGGACGCTTACATCATCGACGCCTTCGAATTTTGCCGGCTCAAGGAGCAGCGGGAAGGCGATATCGCCGTGACCGATCTGCCGCGACTGGCCGACGAAACCGTCGACCGTTCCGGCAGTTTGCATTGGCATCTCGTGGGCGGCAGCAATTCTCATGGTCATCCGCAAATGCAGCTTTCTGTGCAAGGTGGCGTGCGCCTTGTTTGTCAGCGTTGCATGAAGCCGCTCGATTTTTCGATCGAGTCGTCGGCGGTTGTCGTACTTGCGCCTGATGAGGCAAGTGCCGATGCGATCGACGAGCAAATGGCGGAAGACGCGGTGGAGGTCATCGTCGGCAGCACGTCGTTCGACATCCGCCAACTCATCGAAGACGAGGCGTTACTTGCCATGCCTCTGTCGCCGCGCCATGCCGTGTGCCAGGATCAGGTCAGCCTTCCCGCGGAGCCGGCTCCCGAAAAAGAATCGCCGTACGCGGTGCTGAAGAATTTGAAGAAGTAGTGCGCTGCTCAGGCAGCTAGGTTTCCCCGTTTTGCTTCATTCCAGCAAGATGGGATATGTTAAAATTTCACATCTTAAGGTTTAGGAGTCATCATGGCCGTCCAGCAAAATAAAAAGTCCCCGTCCAAGCGCGGCATGCACCGCTCGCACGATCACCTGAGCACGCCGCCCCTGGCAGTGGAGCCCACCACTGGTGAAACGCACCTGCGTCACCACATCAGCCCGAACGGCTACTATCGCGGCCGTAAGGTCCTGAAGACCAAAAACGACGAGTAATCGTCCGTCATTGTTTCGCGAAAAAAGCGGCGCGAGTGTTTGACTTGGCGCCGTTTTTTCATATGCTGAAAAGCACGTTGCGTCATTTTGAATCACGCCGGGTCTGGCCCGCCACGCGGTTGGAGCGAGGCACTGAGTCAAAACAATGACAATCAAAATATCCATCGACTGCATGGGTGGCGATCACGGCCCGTCAGTCACCATTCCCGCCGCACTGTCCTTCGCCAGCCACGAATCTGCCGCCGAGCTTATCCTCGTCGGCAAGGAAGAGGCCATCCAGGCTGAGTTGGCCCGGCATCACGCCGCCGGACATCCCCGCATTTCCGTTGTCAACGCCACCGAGGTCGTCTCCATGGACGATCCCGTCGAGGTCGCACTACGCAAGAAGAAGGATTCTTCGATGCGCGTCGCCGTCAATCTCGTGAAGGACGGCGCTGCGCATGCCTGTGTCTCTGCGGGGAATACGGGCGCGCTGATGGCGGTTTCGCGCTACGTGCTCAAAACCGTACCCGGCGTCGACCGGCCGGCGATCTGCTTTCCGATGCCGAATCAGAAGAGCTCGCCGACCTACATGCTCGATCTCGGCGCCAACGTCGATTGCGAACCCCAGCATCTGCATCAATTTGCCCTGATGGGTTCGGCCCTCGTGTCCGCGCTCGAGGATAAGCCGCGCCCGACCGTCGGCCTGCTTAACATCGGTGAAGAAGACATCAAGGGCAACGAAGTGGTCAAGCAGACCGCTGTCCTGCTGCGTGCCGACCATGAGAAGGGTGTGCTGAACTTCTACGGTAACGTCGAGGGCAACGACATCTTCCAGGGCACGACGGACATCGTGGTCTGCGACGGCTTCGTCGGCAATGTCGTATTGAAGGCGTCCGAGGGACTCGGGAGGTTCTTGAAGGACGTCGTTCGCAGCGAATTCAAGAGCAGCCCTATCAATTTGCTGGGCGGATTCATCGCCCAGGGCGCGCTCAAGGCCATTTCGGAGCGGATGAACCCGTCGCGCTACAACGGCGCCAGTCTTCTGGGGCTGCGCGGACTGGTATTCAAGAGCCACGGCGGCGAAAACGCCTATGGATTCGAATGGGCCATTCGTCGCGCTTACGAGGCGGCGCGCCATGACGCGCTTGCCCGCATCACGGACACTATCGCCACCATGATGGCGTCCGATCCAGGGAGCGACGCCCCGGCGGCGTCCGGCCCGCAACAACAGCAAACCGCATGACTCTTTACAGCAAAATCATCGGCACGGGCAGTTACCTGCCGCCGAAGCGCGTCACGAACGATGAACTGGCGGCGCAACTTGCCGAAAAGGGGATCGAGACGTCCGACGAGTGGATCGTGTCGCGCAGCGGCATCTCGGCGCGTCACTACGCCGATGCCGGCGTGCAGGCAAGCGACTTGGCAGTCGAGGCCTCGCGCCGGGCGATCGAGGCGGCCGGCATTGCACCGAATGATATTGATCTCATCATTCTCGCGACGTCGACGCCGGACCATTTCGGTGGCTTCCCGAGCACCGCCTGCGTCGTACAGCGCAAGCTCGGCATCACCAATGAATGCGGCGCGATGGACGTGCAGGCGGTCTGCAGCGGCTTCGCCTACGCCGTCTCGGTCGCCGACAGCTTTATCAAGTCCGGCGCTCATCGCAAGGTGTTGGTCATCGGCGCGGAAGTGTTCTCGCGCATTTTGAATTTCGAAGACCGCACCACCTGCGTCCTGTTCGGCGACGGTGCCGGCGCGATCGTACTGGGCGCGTCAGAGACGCCCGGCATTTTGGCGACGAAGCTGCATGCCGACGGCAGTTACGGCGACATTCTGTGCGTCCCGGGTGGCGTCAACAACGGTGCCATCGAAGGCAGCGCCTTCCTGCACATGGACGGTCAAGCGGTCTTCAAACTCGCCGTATCGGTGCTCGACAAGGTCGCGAAGGAGGCGCTGCACGCTGCAGATCTGCCCGCGTCGGCGGTGGACTGGCTGATTCCGCACCAGGCCAACATTCGCATCATGCAGGGAACGGCCAAAAAGCTCGGCCTGCCGCTCGAGAAAATGGTCGTGACGGTCGACCAGCACGGCAACACCTCCGCGGCTTCGATTCCCCTCGCACTCGACAAGGCGGTCCGCGACGGGCGCATCCAAACCGGCCATAACGTCCTCATGGAAGGCGTCGGTGGCGGCTTCACCTGGGGCGCAGTGCTCGCACGCATGTAACCACACTACAAACAAAAAGCATGACGAAATTCGCCTTTGTTTTTCCGGGCCAGGGCTCGCAAGCCGTTGGCATGCTCAACGGTTTTGCCGGTAACGCCGTCGTGGCGGACACCGTTGCCGAGGCCTCCGATGCCCTGAAGCTGGACCTCGGCAAACTGATTGCCGAAGGGCCGAAAGAAGATCTCGACCTCACAACCAACACGCAGCCGGTCATGCTGACTGCCGCCGTGGCTTTCTACCGCGCGTGGGTTGCAGCGGGCGGACAGGCGCCCGTGGTCGTCGCCGGTCATAGCCTCGGCGAGTATTCCGCCCTTGTCGCTGCCGGCGCCATCGAATTCAAGGATGCCGTGCCCCTGGTGCGATTCCGCGCCCAGGCCATGCAGGAAGCCGTGCCCGTAGGGCAGGGCGGTATGGCGGCCATTCTCGGCTTGTCGGACGATGACGTCCGCGCGGCATGTGCGGAAGCGGCGCAGGGTGAGGTCGTCGAAGCGGTGAACTTTAATGCGCCCGCGCAAGTCGTGATCGCCGGCCACAAGGCTGCCGTCGAGCGCGCCTGCGAGACGGCAAAGGCAAAGGGTGCCAAGCGTGCGCTTCCGCTGCCGGTTTCCGCACCTTTCCATTCTTCATTGCTGCGTCCGGCGTCGGATCGCCTCCGTGCCTACATGGAGCCACTGCAGTTCCGCGCGCCTGTGATCCCGCTCATCAATAACGTCGATGTCGCAATCGTGAACGATCCTGCGGCGATGAAGGATGCTCTGGTTCGCCAAGCCGCAAGTCCTGTGCGTTGGGTAGAAACCGTCGAGCGCATGGCGGCAGACGGCGTGACGCACCTCGTGGAATGCGGCCCGGGCAAGGTGCTCGCCGGCCTGACCAAGCGCATCAATGGCGACCTCATCGGCGAAGCGATCGTCGATCAGGCTTCCCTCGACAAAGTCATGGAGCTTCTGAAGTGAATCTCGAAAATCAAGTCGCACTTGTGACCGGCGCCTCGCGCGGCATCGGACGCGCCATCGCCGTCGAACTGGCCAAACAGGGCGCCAAGGTCATCGGCACTGCAACGACCGAAGCCGGCGCCGCCGCCATTACCGAATACCTCACGGCTCTTCGGCCTGACGCCGGTAAGGGAATAGTCCTCAACGTGACCGATGCCCAAGCGTGCAACAGCGTGATTGACCAGGTGCAGAAGGAATTCGGCGGGCTGTCGATTCTGGTGAACAATGCCGGCATCACCCAGGATCAGCTCGCAATGCGCATGAAGGACGAGGAGTGGGATGCGGTGATCGCGACCAACCTGACCGCGGTCGGCCGACTGTCTCGCGCCGTCCTGCGCGGCATGATGAAGGCCAAGTACGGGCGCATCATCAACATCACGTCCGTGGTCGGATCCGCCGGTAATCCGGGGCAGATGAACTACGCCGCAGCGAAGGCCGGTGTTGCCGGGATGAGCCGCGCCCTCGCGCGCGAAATCGGCAGCCGCAACATCACCGTGAACTGTGTGGCACCGGGCTTCATCGACACCGACATGACGCGTGAGCTTGGAGAGCAGCAAGTCGCCGCGCTCATGCAGCAGATTCCGGCAGGACGCTTCGGCACACCCGAGGATGTCGCGGCCGCAGTCGGTTTTCTCGCCTCGCCGCAGGCCGGTTACGTGACGGGCACGACGCTGCACGTCAACGGCGGCATGTACATGATTTAAGCACTGATTTAAGTACTTTTGGTGCGTGTTTCCCGAGTGAAGCAGGCAGAAGCCGAAAGTAAATTCTCGCTGCGCAAACCTGATAAAATGCGCGCACTTTCTAATCCACTGGAGGGATAACTATGTCCGACATCGAACAACGCGTTAAGAAAATCGTCGCCGAACAACTGGGTGTGGCTGAAGCAGACATCAAGAACGAATCGTCCTTCGTCGACGACCTTGGTGCTGATTCCCTGGATACCGTGGAACTGGTGATGGCTCTCGAAGACGAGTTCGAAATGGAAATCCCGGACGAGCAGGCCGAAAAGATCACGACGGTGCAGCAGGCAATCGACTACGCGAAAGCGCACGTCAAGGCCTAATTCCGTTTCAACGATTGTCAGGAGAGCCGCTTGAGCCGCACACGTGAACGCCGCGTCGTTGTCACCGGATTGGGCTGTGTATCGCCCGTTGGCAACACGGTCGCCGACGCATGGTCCGCGCTAATCCAGGGCAAGTCCGGGATCGCGACTGTCACGAAGTTCGATGCGTCGAATCTGTCCACTCGCTTTGCCGGTGAAGTCAAAGGCTTCAATGTCGAGGACTACATGCCCGGCAAGGAAGCCCGCCACATGGATACCTTCATCCATTACGGCATGGCTGCAGGCATACAGGCGATGCAGGACAGCGGCCTCGCCGTCACCGAGCAGAACGCCGAACGCATCGGCGTACTGGTCGGCTCCGGCATCGGCGGCTTGCCGATGATCGAAGAGACCCACGCAGAACTCATGAATCGCGGCCCGCGCCGCATCAGCCCGTTCTTCGTGCCGGCCTCCATCATCAATATGATTTCAGGCCACCTCTCCATCAAATATGGACTGCAGGGGCCGAATCTGGCCATCGTGACTGCCTGCACGACCGGCCTCCACTGCATCGGCGCGGCGGCACGCATGATCGAATACGGCGATGCGGATGTCATGATTGCCGGCGGTGCGGAATCGACCGTGTCTCCGCTCGGCATCGGCGGCTTTGCCGCTGCACGTGCACTCTCCACGCGTAACGACGATCCGGCGACTGCATCCCGTCCCTGGGACAAGGACCGCGACGGCTTTGTGCTCGGCGAAGGTGCCGGCGTGATGGTGCTGGAAGAGTACGAGCACGCCAAAGCACGCGGCGCCAAGATTTATGCAGAGGTGCTCGGCTTCGGCATGAGCGCGGACGCGCATCACATGACTGCGCCCCGTGATGATGGCGACGGCGCACGGCGATGCATGATCTCGGCCATGAACAATGCGCAGGTCAACGTCGACCAGGTCAGCTACGTTAATGCGCACGGCACTTCGACGCCGCTCGGCGATATCGCCGAGACCATCGCGATCAAGCGTGCGCTCGGCGACCACGCGAAGAACGTCGTCGTGAACTCGACCAAATCCATGACCGGCCACCTCCTGGGCGGCGCAGGTGGACTCGAGTCGGTGTTCACTGTGCTGGCGGTTCATCACCAGGTGTCGCCGCCGACGATCAACATCTTCAACCAGGATCCTGACTGCGATCTGGACTACTGCGCCAATACGGCCCGCGAGATGAAGATCGACATCGCAGTGAAGAACTCCTTCGGTTTCGGCGGCACGAACGGCACGCTCGTCTTCGGCAAAGCCTGATCTGCACTCTGTCGCTGCGGCCCAGCCGCAGCGCATTCCCATCCATTCATGTCCATTGCGGTTTCGGCGGTTATTCGTCCATCCCGCACGCTCCGTGCGATGTTGATCGCGATGAGCAGTCTCTCGACAGCAGTCGGCATTGCGGTATTCGCCGGCACAGTCGGTGACCTGCCCGCGATGGCGCAAACGGTCATCGCTGCACTCTGCGTTTTTCCAGCCTCCTTTGGGTTTTATCATGGCATCCGCCATCGAGAAACCTTACATATAGATATCTCCAGCGCGGGCCAAATCCGTATCGAAAAAGAAGCGCAGCAGAGGGCTTGTACGGACGGGGATTGGCCGCATGTACAACAAAGTCGCGCCGTTGTTCACCTGATGCGCGACTCCACCATGTGGCCGAACTTCATGCTGCTGCGATTGTGTTCTTCCGACGGACGGATCACTGTCGTGCCCGTCATGAAGGATTCGGTGTCATCGAATTCCTTTCGTGCGCTTTCCGTGGCATGCCGCTGGATCGCAGCGCGCGGAGAGAAGGCCGACCACGAGGCAGAGAAATCGCTGAGCTAATTGAACTAATTGAATTTCTTGAAGTCAACGACTCTAGCCGCGTGTATGTTGCAATGAAACAAGGGATCGGGATTGACGACAGAACGCGATATTGATCAGCTCCTTGTCGAACGCGTCCAACGCGGCGATAAAAAGGCGTTCGAGCTGCTTGTAGCCAAGTACCAACGGAAGCTGATGCGGCTGGTGTCGCGGCTCGTGCGCGACCAGGCAGAGGCGGAAGACGTGGTGCAGGAGGCGTTCATCAAAGCCTACCGTGCCTTGCCGCAATTCCGCGGCGACTCGGCGTTTTACACGTGGCTGTACCGCATCGGCATCAACACGGCAAAGAATTATCTCGTCACGCAGGGGCGCAGAGCGCCGACGTCGACCGAAGCTGACGCCGAAGAGGCCGAGACCTTCGACGATGGCGAGCATCTGCGCGACATCAACACGCCTGAATCGATGCTCGCCACCAAGCAAATCGCAGAGACGGTGAATGTGGCGATGGATGCACTGCCGGACGAGTTGCGCATTGCAATTACATTGCGTGAAATCGAAGGGTTGAGCTACGATGAAATCGCGGAAGCGATGGGGTGCCCGATCGGCACCGTACGCAGCCGGATTTTCCGCGCTCGCGAGGCAATCGCAGAGAAACTGCGGCCGCTGCTCGGCACCGCCATCGACAAGCGGTGGTGACGGGCGCAAACCGCAAACCAACAATGATATGCAGGGATGGGCGTAGCCTGAGGCGAGGTAGTGATGAATACGAAGGACATGGCACGGGAACAGATTTCCGCACTGGCCGACGGGGAGGTGTCCGACGCTGAACTGGATGCGCTGCTGGCGAAGCTGCGGCATCCTGGAGCTCAGCAGGACTGGGCGGTGTATCACCGGATCGGTGATGTGTTGCGTTCCGACGACATGGCGTTCGAGTTGAGTCCAGGCTTTTCCGCCCGCATGTCGGCGGCGCTCGACAAGGAGCCGACCGTGCTTGCTCCGGCTGCCGCCAAACCCGCGGCTGCACCGTTCCAAAAGTCGCGCCGTTGGGCGCTCACCGGCATTGCCGCCGCTGCGGTGGCTGCAGTTAGCTTCGTAGCGACGCCGCAACTCATGGTGGCGATGAAGGGCGACACGTCCGTACCCGCTGTACCTGTCGCGGCCGTTGCGCCGGCTGCCGTTACGGCGGCCGCATCCGAACCGGTGGTCGTCAAGGCATCCGCGTCCGAGGGAGAGGTCATGCGCGATGCGCGCATGGACGACTACCTTCTGGCGCACCAGCGCTTGGCCCCTTCCTTCTACAGCACTGCACAATACGCGCGATCGGCAACCTTCGCGAACGATTCCAATAAATGATTTGTATGCGGCAAACAGTCGTTGCTTTCCGGTTTGTCGTCGCCTTATCCGCTCTGGTCCCATTCACGCTGCATGCGGAGAGTGGCGATCCGGCCGTCGAGACGCGTGATGCACAGGCGTGGCTAAAGAAAATCCAGTCGGCGGCTCAGAAACTCAACTATTCCGGTACCTTCGTCTATCAGCAGGCGAGCCAGTTCCGCACCTCGCGCATTACCCACGTGCTCGACGGGCGCAGCGAAATCGAAAAACTCGAAATTCTCGATGGCAAGCCCCGCGAGTACATTCGCAACAACGACGAAGTGATCTGCTATGTGCCGGAGGCCCGCACGCTGCTCGTTGAAAAGCGGGCCACGCAAGAGTTGTTCCCTGCGCTGCTGGGAAATGTACCGGCCGATCTGGCGGATTACTACGATGTGCGCAAAGGCGAAGCCGCGCGGATTGCCGGGCAAGAGTGCCAGTCACTCGTTCTTGAGCCACGCGACAAGCTGCGTTACGGCTACAAGCTCTGGGCCGACAAAGCGACCGGCCTGCTCCTGCGTGCGCAGACCCTCAACGAGCAGCACGAGATCGTCGAGCAAATTTCATTCACGCAGGTTTCCATCGGCAACATCGAGCGCAGCCGCGCGCGGCCAAGCTACATGAATACGCAGGGATGGCACGTCGAGAATGCCGTGCTGGGGCAGACCAATCTGTCCGGATGGTCCGTCAAGTCGCTGCCGCCTGGGTTCAAGAAGATTCGGGAGGTCAAGCGCCTAGTCTCCGATGCACCAGCGGCCGCGGGCGGCCATGCCAGCGTCGTGGCTCAACGCGAGGTGTCCCAGATTGTCTATTCGGACGGACTCGCCGCGATTTCCGTGTTCGTCGAGCCCGGTTCTCAGAGCCGCACGGAAGGTTCTGCGCAGCAGGGCGCAATGAACATCGTCGGGAAGCGCCACGGTGACTTTTGGCTTACCATCGTCGGAGAGGTACCGGCAGCTGCCATACGGCAGGTCGCCAACTCGATTGAATACAGACCCAAGTAAGCAAACCCAAGTAAGAACACAAGAAGGGGATGTCGATGAAAACAATTTCGGTTGCTCGAACGTTCCTGTCGGCCGCATTGTTGAGCGCGGCCGGCGTCTTCACCCTCACGTCGGGCATGGCTTCCGCACAGACTGCTCAATCTGCGCCCCCTGCGCGTCCCCCGGTCGTAACCGGATTGCCCGATTTCACCGAACTTGCCGAGCGGGCAGGGCCGGCCGTGGTCAATATCCGCACGACCGAACGCGTCCGCCAAGGCCAGCAAGGCATGCCGGGCGGCGACGATGAAGAAATGCAGGAATTTTTCCGGCGCTTTTTCGGCATTCCGTTGCCACGTCAGCCGCAACCGGACCGCACGCCACGCAACCGGCGCCAGACGCCGCAGCAGGAAGAAGAAGTGCCGCGCGGCGTCGGCTCGGGATTCATCATTTCCGCCGACGGCTTTGTCCTCACCAACGCCCACGTCGTGGAAGGGGCGGACGAGGTCTATGTCACCCTGACCGATAAGCGAGAATTCAAGTCGAAAATCGTCGGCGTCGACAAGCGGACGGACGTGGCGGTCGTCAAGATCGATGGGAACAATTTGCCTCGCCTGGCGATTGGCGACCCGAACAAGCTGCGGGTCGGCGAATGGGTGATCGCGATCGGCTCGCCCTTCGGTCTCGACAATACCGTGACGGCCGGCATTATTTCGGCCAAGGCGCGCGACACCGGGGAATACCTGCCGCTGATCCAGACGGACGTCGCAGTCAACCCCGGAAACTCCGGCGGTCCGCTCATCAACATGCGCGGCGAAGTTATCGGCATCAATTCGCAAATTTACAGCCGCTCCGGCGGCTACATGGGCATCTCGTTCGCAGTGCCCATTGATGAAGCCATGCGAGTGGCGGATCAGCTACGGACCACCGGACGCGTAACGCGTGGCCGGATCGGTGTCCAGATCGGCGAGGTCACGAAAGACGTCGCTGAGTCGCTCGGACTCCAGCGCTCCCAGGGCGCATTGGTCCAGCGGGTTGAAGCGGGCGGGCCGGCAGAGAAGGCGGGTCTCGAGGCAGGCGACATCATCCTCAAGTACAACGGCAACACGATCGAAAAGTCGTCGGACTTGCCGCGCATGGTCGGCGCCACCAAGCCCGGTACGCGGGCCGTGCTGTCCGTCTGGCGCAAGGGTGCGAGCCGTGATGTCAACCTGACTGTGGCTGAACTCGAGCCGGAAAAGACTGCCCGCAAGGAGGAACGCAAAGCGAAGCCTGAGCAGACGGCAAACGCGCTGGGCCTGATCGTGAGCGACCTGACCGATGCGCAGAAGAAGGAGCTGAAGGTGGACGGCGGGGCCATTGTCGAGTCCGCCGAAGGGCCTGGCGGCCGTGCGGGCCTGCGTCCGGGCGATGTAATCCTGCGGCTGAACAACAGCGATGTGAAGGACGCCAAGCAGTTCAATGCACTGGTGTCGAAGCTTGAGCCAAAGAAAATGGCGGTGGTGCTGGTGCGGCGCGGTGACGCCTCACAGTTCGTGCCCATCCGTCCGAACGGAAGCTGACGCCGTCCACGGCGTTCGAAGGCGCGGCTGCAAATGCAGCCGCGTTTTCTTTGTGGACGTACAGGTGGTGCGGCAGGGCGCGTATACTGCTCTTGATGTCCCAACAAGCCGAGTTCGCCATGCAAGTCGCCCATTTTTCCCTCTATTCCCGGTCGTATTGCCACTTATGCGACGACATGCTCGAAGCGCTGCAAGCCTTGAGCGGGGAATACGCGTTCACCGTGGATGTGATTGACGTGGATGCAGACGAAGCGCTCGTTGCCCAATTCGACGAACTGGTGCCTGTCCTGTTCGGCCGAATCGGCGAAGGGCAATCGGTCCGGCTCTGTAATTACTTCCTCGATGAGCGGGCGGTACGGGAATTCCTCATGTCAGCTCAAGCACTCGCGCCGGTGACCGGCCACTGATTCGCGCCATCGCGCCGCTTACGGGCGCCTTCAGCCTTTTTGAGCTTGAAATCCGGTAAAATGCCCGGCATCGAATTCCACCGTCACAAGGCGCTCGCCTGGGGCAGGCCCAGGCTCAGAGCGCCTTTTTTGTAATGGCATCTTATTGAATGGACAACATCCGCAATTTTTCCATCATCGCCCACATCGACCACGGCAAGTCGACGCTGGCTGACCGCATCATCCAGATATGCGGCGGTCTGTCGGACCGCGAGATGGAAGCCCAGGTGCTCGACTCGATGGACCTCGAGCGCGAGCGCGGCATCACCATCAAGGCCCAGACCGCGGCACTTTCCTACAAGGCCCGCGACGGCAAGACGTACAACCTCAACCTGATCGACACGCCCGGGCACGTCGACTTCAGCTACGAAGTCAGCCGCTCGCTGTCGGCGTGCGAAGGCGCACTGCTGGTGGTCGATGCCTCGCAGGGCGTCGAGGCGCAGACAGTCGCCAATTGCTACACCGCGCTGGATCTCGATGTCGAAGTCGTTCCGGTGCTGAACAAGATCGACCTCCCGTCGGCGGATCCCGAAAATGCGATCGGCGAGATCGAGGATGTTATCGGCATCGATGCGACTGACGCCGTACGTTGCTCGGCCAAGACCGGCCTCGGCGTCGAGGACGTGCTGGAAGCGCTGATTGCAAAGGTGCCGGCGCCTCAGGGTGATCCAGACGCACGGCTGCAGGCACTGATCATCGACTCCTGGTTCGACAACTACGTCGGCGTAGTCATGCTGGTCCGAATCAAGAACGGCACCTTGCGCCCTAAGGACAAGATCCTGCTGATGGCGACCGGCGCGCAGTACCTGACCGAGAACGTGGGTGTCTTCACGCCGAAATCGCAATCGCGCGATACGCTGTCCGCCGGTCAGGTGGGTTTCGTCATCGCTGGTATCAAGGAACTGAAGGCCGCCAAAGTCGGCGATACGATCACCCTCGCGAGCAAGCCGGCTGCCGAGCCGCTGCCTGGCTTCAAGGAGGTGCAGCCGCAGGTGTTTGCGGGCCTGTTCCCGGTCGAGGCAAACCAGTACGACGCGCTGCGCGATTCGCTGGAAAAACTCAAGCTCAACGACGCCTCGCTGCAATACGAACCGGAAGTCTCGCAGGCGCTCGGCTTCGGCTTCCGTTGCGGCTTCCTCGGGCTGTTGCACATGGAGATCGTGCAGGAGCGCCTCGAGCGCGAATTCGATATGGACCTCATCACGACGGCGCCGACCGTGGTGTACGAAGTGGTCCAGCGCGACGGAACGCTCATCATGGTCGACAACCCGTCGAAGATGCCGGAGCCCTCCAAGATTGAGGAGATCCGTGAGCCTATCGTGACGGTCAACCTGTACATGCCGCAGGAATACGTAGGTTCGGTAATTACGCTGTGCACGCAGAAGCGCGGCGTACAGATCAACATGAATTACCACGGCAAGCAGGTCATGCTGACCTACGAAATGCCGATGGCGGAAATCGTGCTCGACTTCTTCGACAAGCTGAAGTCGACCTCGCGCGGCTACGCCTCGATGGATTACGAGTTCAAGGAGTACCGCGCCGCCGACGTGGTGAAGGTCGACATGCTCATCAACAGCGAGAAAGTGGACGCGCTGGCGATCATCGTGCACCGGGCCAGCAGTCAGTCACGCGGCCGTGCGGTTGCCGCCAAGATGCGCGAACTGATTCCGCGCCAGATGTTCGACGTGGCGATCCAGGCCGCAATTGGCGCAAACATCATCGCGCGTGAAAACGTGAAGGCGATGCGCAAGAACGTGCTGGCAAAATGCTACGGCGGCGATATCACCCGTAAGCGCAAGCTGCTCGAGAAACAGAAGGCCGGCAAGAAGCGCATGAAGCAGGTCGGCTCGGTGGAAGTGCCGCAGGAAGCATTCCTCGCGATCCTACAAGTGGACGAAAAATGACACTACAAGCCATATTGGGAAATTTCGCGCTCATCCTGTTCGTTCTCACGCTGATCACCGGCGTCATTTGGTTCATGGACGTGTTCCACTTCGCCCGCCAGCGGCGCGTGAAGGCGGACGCTGCCTTGGCCGAATTCGATGCGCGCCATGCGCGCCTGCGTGCGGACGGCATCAAAACCGATGACAGCGGCCGCTCGAAGCTCGAAGCTGAACTGCTCCGACAGCCCACGTGGATCGAGTATTCGGGCAGTTTCTTTCCTGTCATCGCACTGGTGTTCTTTCTGCGCTCGTTCCTCTACGAGCCGTTCAAGATTCCATCGAGCTCGATGGTTCCGACGCTGACCATCGGCGATCTGATCCTCGTGAACAAGTTTACGTATGGGATCCGCCTACCTGTGCTCAACAAGAAGGTCATCGAAGTCAATACGCCTCAGCGCGGCGATGTGATGGTGTTCAAGTATCCGAAGGATCCCTCGCTCGACTACATCAAACGGGTGATTGGCGTCCCAGGTGATAAAGTCGTCTATAAAAACAAGCGCTTAATCATCAATGGGAAGGAGGCTTCTTACGAGCCGCTTCCGGATTACCTGGATGAGGAGCATCTGAGCTACTCGAAGCAGTACGTCGAGAACCTGCTTGGGGTAAAGCATAGGATTTTGAACGACGACCGGGCACCGTCCTATGTGCAGAACCCGGACCCCTTTCCGCAGCACGAGCTCTGCTCTTACAACACCGAAGGCTTTGCCTGCACGGTCCCTGCTGGACATTACTTCATGATGGGGGATAATCGGGATAACAGCCTCGATAGCCGCTACTGGGGTTTTGTGCCGGACGAAAACATTGTCGGAAAGGCATTTTTCGTTTGGATGAACTTAGGGAACCTCAAGCGCATCGGTAGTTTCCAATAAGTAAATTCAGGGAGTGCAGCAAATGAAAGTCCGCTCGTCGCACGGCTTGGGCCAAGCCGGCTTGTCCATGATCGGGTTCCTCTTTGTGATCGTCGTTTTGGCGCTGGTCGCGGTGCTCGGGATGAAAATCGTGCCGACCGTGGTCGAATACTCGGCGATCAAGAAGGCGATCGCGACGGCCAAGCAGAATGGCAACAGCGCGGTCGAGATCCAGAATTCCTTCAACAAGTCGCGTGACGTCAACTACATTGAATCGGTGGACGCCAAGGACCTCGAAATCGTGAAATCGACCGACGGCTTCGACGTCAGCGTGGCGTATGAAAAACGTATTCCGCTTGTCGGCCCGGCCAGCCTGGTTCTGGATTACCGTGCCAGCACGAGCAATGCGGCATTCTCTAAACAGCCCGCGCAATAAGGCGGGTTAGCGGCGGAGTGAAATGGATTTCAAGGTATTGCAAGACCGGCTGGGGCACACGTTCAAGGACGCCGCATTACTGCAGCAAGCCTTGACGCACCGCAGCCATAGCAGCCTGCACAATGAGCGCCTTGAATTCCTCGGCGATTCGGTTCTGAACTGTGTAGTCGCCTCGCTGCTCTTTGAACGGTACAACAAGATCGACGAAGGCGACTTGTCGCGTCTGCGCGCCAACCTCGTCAAGCAGCAATCGCTCTACGAAATTGCCCAGCGGCTCGAACTTTCTCAGTTTCTGCGGCTGGGGGAGGGCGAATTGAAGTCGGGCGGCTTCCGTCGTCCGTCCATCCTTGCGGATACGCTCGAGGCGCTGTTCGGCGCAATCTTCCTCGACGGTGGATTCAATGTGGCGCGCGATGTCATCCGGGCGCTCTACATTCCCATCCTTGACACCGTAGATCCGAAGACGCTTGGCAAAGACGCCAAGACGCTGCTGCAGGAGTTTTTGCAAGGCAAGAAAATCGCGCTGCCACAATACAACGTGGTGGCCACGCATGGCGCGGCACATAACCAGGAATTCGAAATCGAGTGCCTGGTCCCCAAGCTGGACATCCAGGTCTTCGGTACCGGGGGCAGCCGCCGTGCGGGCGAACAGGCCGCCGCGAAGCTGGCGCTTGAGGCGGTCCAGAAGGCGCTGCAAAAGACCGGCGCCGGCAGTCGCAAATCCCGTCCCCGAGCGTCCCAGCTGAAATTGGCAGGCATCGCGACCATTCAGCCCGATGCGCCGGTTCAGGAAGAACCGCGCAAGGCGGGCAAGGGCAAGGCGGAAAAGGCCGAAAAGCCCGAAAGCAAAGCCGACGACCGAGCTGATGCGGCAGACGATCAGCAGCCTTCGCTCGACCTTAAACCGTCCGGCACGCCGCAAGACGAAAAACGCGCGGCGGGAACGGCATTGCCGGCTACACAATCCAAGACTGCATGAATCCATCCGATGCGCCGACCGATTTCCGGTGCGGCTATATCGCCATTGTCGGGCGCCCGAACGTCGGCAAGTCGACGCTGATGAACGCGCTCATCGGCGCCAAAGTCAGCATCACGTCGCGCAAGGCGCAAACCACGCGGCACCGCATCACCGGCATCCAAACCCGTGATCACGCGCAATTCGTCTACGTCGATACTCCCGGGTTCCAGACGCGCCATTCCAATGCGCTGAATCGCACCCTCAACCGCACGGTGACGACCACCCTGACCGCGGCAGACGTCATTCTGTTCGTGGTGGAAGCCGGCATGTTCGGCCCAGCTGACAAGCAGGTGGCAGAACTCTTGCCCAAAGGCGTGCCATGCATTCTGGTCATTAACAAATCGGACCACATCAAGGACAAGGCGGTCATGATGCCGTTCGCGCAGCAGGTCGCAGCAGCGCATGACTTTGCCGCTGTGGTTCCAGTCTCGGCCAAGCAGCGCTTCCAGCTCGATATCCTCGAAGGGGAAATTGCTAAGCATTTGCCGGTCGGCACGCCGATGTTCGACCAGGACGACATCACCGATCGCAGCGAAAAATTCCTTGCAGCGGAAATCGTGCGCGAAAAGGTCTTCCGTTACGTCGGCGACGAGCTGCCGTACACGAGCACGGTGGTCATCGAGAAGTTCGAGGAGGAAGGGCGCCTGCGCCGGGTCTTTGCGGCCATCCTGGTGGAACGCGACGGCCACAAGGCCATGGTCATCGGGCAAAAGGGTGCGAAGCTCAAGGAAATTTCCACCCAGTCGCGGCTCGACATGGAAAAGCTCTTCGGCGGTCCGGTCTACCTCGAAATCTGGGTTAAGGTGAAGTCAGGCTGGGCGGATAATGAGGCAGGCCTGCGGGCCTATGGTTACGAGTAAGCCGGTCGATGTCCAACGACACCGCCGCCACTCCCGCGAACGGCCCGGCCGAGGGCGAGGCCTTATCTCAGCGCCGCAGCAAAGATGATGCGACGAGCCGTGGCGCGCCGTACGGCATGCGCCCGCGTCCGGCGGAGCGCGATACCCGCGTCGTGGCTCAACCCGGCTTTGTCCTGCACAGCTATCCCTACAAGGAAACCAGCCTCATCGTCGAGCTCTTCTCGCGCGACTTCGGGCGCGTTGCGCTGATTGCCAAGGGCGCGAAGCGGCCGCATTCGAAGCTGCGCGGTGCGCTGCAAACCTTCCAGCCCTTGTCGGTGTCGTGGTCGGGCAAATCCGAGATCCGCACGCTGACCGCCGCCGAATGGGTTGGCGGCCTGCTGCCATTGGAGCGTTCGGCCTTGCTGTGCGGTTTCTACCTCAATGAGCTGCTGGTGAAGCTGCTGGCCCGGGATGACCCGCATCCTGCGCTGTTCGATCACTACGTCGCCACGCTGAATCAGCTAGCCCACGAGGAACCGCCTCCCATCGTGCTGCGCAAGTTCGAGCGGGCGCTGCTCAAGGAAACCGGTGTCGGCGGAAGCTTTGCGCGCAGGGCGGACGGCGCGGACATCGAGCCTGATCGGACCTACGTCGTTGACCCCGAGCGCGGTCCGCGGGAGCCGCATCCGGCCGATACGGCGCCGAGGGTGACCGGACGGACGCTGCTCGACATGGAGCGCGAGGACTACAGCGACCCCGTGACGCAAGCGCAAAGCAAATTCCTCATGCGCGCGCTGCTGGCCCATCACCTTGGTGGCGCACAGCTCAATACCCGGCAGATTCTGATAGATTTGATGCAGCTATAGCCACCGAGTCAAGCCATGAGCCTTCTCCATCCTGCCAAGCCCGTCATCGCCCTGGGCGTCAACATCGACCACGTCGCAACGCTGCGCAACGCGCGCGGCACCGTGTATCCCGACCCGATCCAGGCTGCCTTGCTCGCGGAGGATGCCGGCGCCGATTGCATTACCTTGCACCTGCGGGAAGACCGCCGGCACATCAAGGATGCCGACGTGGAGGCCCTGCGTCCGCGTCTGCGCACGCGCATGAATCTCGAGTCGGCGGTGACGACGGAGATGATCGAGTTTGCATGCCGCATTCGTCCGCAGGATGTGTGCCTCGTGCCCGAACGGCGCGAAGAGGTCACGACGGAAGGCGGACTCGACGTTGCGGGCCATTTCGATCAGGTGCGAGCGGCAGTGCGCCAGCTCCAGCGCCACGGCATGCGCGTCAGTCTCTTCATCGACGCCGACGCCGCACAGATTCAGGCGGCCTCGGAGGCGGGGGCACCCGTTATCGAAATCCATACTGGTCGTTATGCGGACGCGCACGACGAGAGCGAACAGCGACGCGAGCTGGAGCGGGTGCAGGCCGGCGTACTGGAGGGCGTGAAGCGAGGACTGGTCGTCAACGCAGGTCACGGTTTGCACTACACGAACGTGCAGGCGATTGCCGCCATCCCGGAAATCGCGGAGCTGAACATCGGGCATGCGATCGTTTCCCAAGCGCTGTTCATGGGCTGGCAGAACGCCGTGAAAGAGATGCATGCCATCATGACCGCAGCGCGCTTGGGTATTCACAAGAAATGATCTACGGCATCGGCACGGACATCATCCAGATTTCCCGCATCGAAGCGGCACTTGCCCGCAACGGCGAGCGCTTTGCGGAAAAGATTCTCGGCCCCGACGAAATGGCCAAGTTTCGACAACGACGCGCGAAAGTCGAAGCGCGTGGCATCCGCTTCCTGGCGACCCGGTTCGCAGCCAAGGAGGCGTTTTCGAAAGCCGTTGGTCTGGGCATGCGCATGCCGATGACATGGCGTTCGCTGCAGGCGTTGAATGCACCGAGCGGCAAGCCGGTGGCAGTGGCAAGCGGCGCACTCAAGGATTTCATGGAACAACACGGGCTGAGTGCCCAGATTTCGATTACCGACGAGGCTGACTATGCCGTCGCCTTCGTCATCGTGGAGAAAAATTGAGCATGGCAGAAGAATCGACGATCCCCCTTGGGCCGGTGATGCTGGACGTGGTAGGCACCACGTTGGACGACAACGACATTCGCCGCATTCGTCATCCGCTGACCGGCGGTGTGATCCTGTTCGCCCGCAACTTTAAGGACCGGAAGCAGCTGGTCGCGCTCACCGAAGCAATTCATCGCGAGCGTCCCGGCGTGTTGATCGCCGTGGACCACGAAGGCGGACGAGTCCAGCGATTCAAGACAGATGGCTTCACCAAGCTGCCGCCGATGCGCATGCTCGGCGAGCTCTGGGATCGCGATGTGCTGGAGGCGGTGCGCGCCGCAACTGACGTCGGCTTTGTCCTGGCGGCAGAGCTGCGGGCCTGCGGCGTCGATCTTTCCTTCACTCCTGTACTCGATCTCGATTACGGCGAGTCGGGGGTCATCGGCGACCGCGCCTTTCATCGTGATCCACGCGTCGTCGCCATGCTTGCCAAGGCCCTCAACCATGGGCTCATGCTGGCGGGAATGGCCAACTGCGGCAAGCATTTCCCGGGACACGGCTTCGTCAAGGCCGATTCCCACGTCGACATTCCGGTCGACGAGCGTTCACTGAAGCAGATCATCGAGGAAGACGCGGCGCCATACGGCTGGCTCGGCCTGGGACTGGCCGGTGTCATGCCGGCGCATGTGATCTACCCGGAAGTGGATAAACATCCAGCCGGTTTCTCGAAGAAGTGGCTGGCGATGCTGCGTAAAGATTTCGGCTTTCAAGGCGTCATTTTCAGCGACGACTTGAGCATGGAAGGCGCCAGCGTTGCGGGCGGCGTTGTCGATGGCGCCAACGCCGCACTGAAGGCAGGCTGCGACATGGTGTTGATCTGCAATTCACCTGACAAAGCCGATGAATTGCTGTCAGGCCTCACAGTCAAACTACATGCAGAATCGGCGGCACGCATCGCTGCGCTCGTGCCGCAGGGTGAAGCGCTCGATTGGGAGAGCCTGCAGCGCGATCCTCGCTACAAAGCGGCCAAGCGCACGGCGCAGGAGCTTTCCGCCGCCTGACAAGGTCATTGCGATGTCCGATATCGAAGCCCCGGAACCGCGCGCCGCGCTCCTTGAAACAGTTGCCAAGCTGCCGCATCTGCCGGGCGTGTACCGCTATTTCGACGCAGACGAGGTCCTGCTCTATGTAGGCAAGGCGCGCGACCTGAAGAAGCGGGTCTCCAGCTATTTCCTGAAGAACCTGGCGAGTCCGCGCACGGCCATGATGGTCGAGCGCATCGCGCGGATGGAAACCACGGTGACGCGCAGCGAAGCCGAAGCACTGCTGCTTGAAAATAACCTGATCAAACAGTTGCAGCCGCGGTTCAATATCCTGTTCCGCGACGACAAGTCTTATCCCTACCTCAAGATCACGGCGCAGTCGGTACCGCGCATGGCGTATTACCGGGGCGCCGTCGACAAGAAGAATCAGTACTTCGGTCCGTTCCCGAGTGCATGGGCGGTCAAGGAGTCCATGCAGATATTGCAGAAGGTGTTCAAGCTGCGTACCTGTGAGGATTCCGTCTTCACCAACCGCACGCGGCCTTGCCTGCTGCATCAGATCCAGCGCTGCAGTGCTCCCTGCGTGAACGCCATCAGCGAGGACGATTACCTCACCGACGTCGAGAACGCCGCAAAATTCCTGCGCGGTCGTCAGAACGAAGTCATGGAGGCGATGGAGAAGAAGATGCACGCCTTCGCCAGCGAGCTGAAGTTTGAGCAGGCGGCCGCGGTGCGTAATCAGATCACTGCGTTATCGCGCGTGCTGCACCAGCAGACGATGGAAACGACTGGTGATGCCGACATCGACATCATTGCCGTCATCGTTCAGGGTGGTCGTGCATGCGTGAATCTGGCGATGGTGCGCGGCGGACGGCATCTCGGCGATCGGGCATATTTTCCGACGCATGTCGACAACGCCGAGGCGACGGCCGAGGAAAGTGTCGAGGTTGAGGTGCTGAAGGCATTTCTGGCCCAGCACTACATCGACAAGTTCATTCCCGGCACGCTCATCATCAGCATCGAGTTCGATGAACCGGCGTTGATGATGGCACTGGCGGAGCAATGCGGCCATCGCATCAATCTGGTCTTTCAGCCGCAGGGGCAACGTCGCCAATGGCTCGAAATGGCCGAGAAGGGCGCTGAGATCGCCCTGGCGCGCCTGCTGTCCGAGCAGGGCTCGCAGCAGGCCCGCACGCGTGCGCTCGTCGAGACGCTCGGACTCGAGGTGGAGGACATCGAAGCCCTGCGCATCGAGTGCTTCGACATCAGCCACACGCAAGGCGAGGCGACACAGGCATCTTGCGTGGTCTTCCATCATCACGCCATGCAGAACGGCGAATATCGCCGCTACAACATCGCCGGCATCACACCGGGTGATGATTACGCGGCAATGCGTCAAGTGCTGATGCGTCGCTACGAAAAGGTTGCCAACGGCGATGGCGTGATGCCCAACATCGTGCTCATTGACGGCGGCAAAGGGCAGGTGGAAATGGCGCGTCAAGTGTTCAGCGAGCTGGGCCTAGACTCCGGTCTACTGGTCGGCGTGGCGAAGGGAGAAGGGCGTAAGGTCGGACTTGAAACGCTGGTGTTCGCGGATGAGCGTTCGCCGCTTGAACTGGGTAAGGAGTCGGCAGCGTTGATGTTGATTGCCCAGGTGCGCGACGAGGCGCACCGCTTTGCCATTACCGGCATGCGGGCCAAGCGCGCAAAGGCGCGGCAGACCTCTCGGCTCGAAGAGATCGAGGGCATCGGCGCCAAACGTCGGCAGAAACTCCTGGCCCGCTTCGGCGGGCTACGCGGTGTGCAGGACGCCAGCATCGACGACCTGGCTTCAGTAGAAGGAATTTCCCGGCAGCTTGCCGAGCAAATCTACCGGCAACTGCATTGAGGGAGCCCATGACGCCCCGCATTGCGGCAACGATAAGTTCCACGCGATAATCCGGGAAACTACCGTCCCGAGACATGCCTTTCAACATACCGATCCTGCTGACCTGGCTCCGCGTGGCGCTCATTCCGCTAGTCGTCGGGGTGTTCTACCTGCCGGACGAATGGCTCGTACCGAGCGCGCGCGGCATCGCGTCCACGGCAATCTTCATCGTGGCCGCCATAACCGATTGGTTTGACGGTTACCTCGCACGGCGATGGAACGAGACCTCGTCTTTCGGCGCATTCCTTGATCCTGTCGCGGACAAGCTGATGGTAACCGGCGCCTTGCTGGTATTGGTGGAGTTCGAGCGCGTCAACGCGGTCGTAGCTTTCATCATTATCGGGCGCGAAATCGCCATTTCTGCCTTGCGCGAATGGATGGCCCAAATCGGCGCATCGAAATCGGTGGCCGTGAGCTCGCTCGGTAAAATCAAAACGACGGCCCAGATGATTGCAATTCCCATGCTGCTCTACAGCGACATGTTGTTCGGAGTTATCGACACGCGGATCTGGGGTGCGTGGCTGTTGTTGATCGCGGCAGTGCTTACGGTATGGTCTATGTTCTACTACCTTCGGAAGGCTTGGCCGATGATCAAAGCCAGGTCGGAAGGGGTGCGGTGAAGGGCTCCGTCGCTTGACAGCAAGCCATATTCCTCTATAATCTGCGTCTGTTGTTCGCAACGCGGGAATAGCTCAGTTGGTAGAGCGCAACCTTGCCAAGGTTGAGGTCGAGGGTTCGAGACCCTTTTCCCGCTCCAAGTTCGAGGAGGTCAATTTGACTTCCGGTGGGTTGCTTAGCGAGGTTCGCGAGGCGGCTCGCAGCACGGTTTTGGGATTGTGGTTACAATACCCAGCCGCGGCGGGGTAGCAAAGTGGTTATGCAGCGGCCTGCAAAGCCGTCTACGCCGGTTCAATTCCGACCCCCGCCTCCAATTGAATTGTTGGGTTGGCTTTTGCTAATCTGTTGGATTCCGGCGGGAGCGTAATCGTGTTGTCTGCTGTTGTTCGGTGGGCGAACCCGCAAATGTAGTCATGGTTGTTTGTGCGCTGGCGAATGCCGACATGCTTGCAATCTGCTGTGGATGGGAGTAATATTCGCGGCCCGGCTTGAACGGCACTGCAAAGTGCTCGGCAGTTAAGGTGCTCCTCCGTGTGGTTTGGTGGGGCTTCTTGATGGAACTTTCTGGCTTAGGGGTGTTCGAAGAATGCTCGCGTGATTCACATCGCGCAGCGAAGTGGAAAGGCAGAATTCATTCTGCAATGCTTGCCAAGTTTGACTTGAAAACGCGGTGAGTGGCTACGAATAGATAACTGGTGAACACAACGCTTCGCCAACTCGATATGTGCCGTAAGCGCGATGTCAGAGTGAAGTTCTTTAACAAGATAGAGCCGATAGATGTGGGCGTTTGGTCGAAGTGCAGCAGCGATTATCGCTGTACGCTAAATGATTAAACGTTCACAAGAAATACAGGTAAGTTCGCAAGAACAAACCTTGTCAGTATTTTGAGTGAGCGACGGTCCGCAAGGGCCTGGCAGGAATGCCACAACAGAGATTGAACTGAAGAGTTTGATCCTGGCTCAGATTGAACGCTGGCGGCAT
>SPQI01000477.1 GCA_004570315.1 Oxalobacteraceae bacterium OM1
AATGAGGGTGGTCGCGTTACGCAGCAGCGTGATGTGCATGGGGCTCTCAAAATAACGGAGGCCTCATTGTGCCGAGGTCGTCACGCGACGGGAATGGCGGAAATGGACAGAAACCGCACAGTTTTGGCCATATCGCGCCGCCCCAGTTGCGCAGACCGCTAAACTGCGCAACTGCGGGCAGAGGCGATGTCTATGTGGACCGGCCCGCACCTTACCCGGCCTTTCTCTTTCCTGCGCCGCAGCGCGGCCGGCCTCACACCATCGCGGTCCACGCCGGCGGCAGCAGGTCATCGTAACAGTCACGATTACGGTGCGATTTCCGTGCGCATTCCGACCGCACCTTTCGTTGGTACGTGCGAGAAGCGGACAGTCAGGAGCGCTCAAATGCGCTTTGCATCAGGTGGGCGTCAACAAGCGGTGCTAGTTGTCGTGCATGCACATGGGCGAGGTCATGATTGCCGCCGGGGACCACGTGCATGCGCGCGTTCGGAAGCAGTTCGAGTAGTCTGCGGCCAACTGCGACTGGACTGAGCGGGTCGGCATCGCCCCATAGCAGAAGAGTCGGTTGTGAGAGTTTTCTAAGCTCACCCGAGATATTTGACTTGAAGGACAAGAACCAGTCAGGAAGTGATGGGTAGGCCCTGGCGAATCCATCACGCCAATCTTGGGCACCAAGTGCTTTCATATCAATTCCGCCAGACGTGACGGCCAGAACTAGGTGGGTGACCAAGTCAGGCCTTTCGAGCGCAGCGCACGTAGCCAGCACCCCCCCCATTGACTGGCCTATCAGTGCAGTCGGCTGGTCGATTTGGGATACAACCATGCTGACAAGATCTGAAAAGCCAGTGACGGCTGGGGTGGCTGGCTCTTGACCGAAACCCGGATAGCTGACAATCGCCTTGGCCGCACGATGCTTGAGTTGACTGACCATGGGCTTCCAAAACTCCGCATTACCGGTCGCACCCGGCAGGAAAAGCAGTTTTGATGGTGTAAGCAAGCCTTCTTTCCTTTTCCACGGCTCATCCGGCATTACGGGGGACGCATTATAGATTGCCGCTGTGCTTGGGGCGACAGCGGCACGTCACCTCCCGCGCAAATTAACAGGCAGGCCTCATTAAAAGCTCGTGGAGCATAGTCTTTGTGGCCGTATCGCGTTTATACGGAACATATTCTTCGCGCCTGGTGACAAGGTCGAGCCAATGGGCCAGGAAATCCTTGTCATGCTTCAGTTCGTTTTTTTGACTGCTTCCATCGCTTTTCGCAAGCTTCGAGTTGGGCTGCGATGTCGTTCGACTCTCTCCAGCATGCGGCGCACAGGATGCGTGTTTGAGCGATATACGCCTTCTTCACCTCGTACGCACACCTTTGTTCCTCGGCCGTAAAAATCGACGGCCGCCCGCATCGCCAGCAACGATACCCGATGTCGGCGTATTCCTTGGTGAGGCGATGCTCAAAGGCGACCGACTGCTTGCTCTCCGCCGACCAGGCGTCCGGATTCGCTGCAATCGTTCGCGGCTTCGGCATCTTCTTCATCGCGGACCTGTCTGATATCAATGTTCGGTTGGTGCCGAGGCGGTCGATCGGAGCGGCGTGCCTGGGCGATCGAGTGCGCGCCACACGGCATAGAACACAAGGGAGGCAAGCAGGCCATGCAGCCCGAACCAAAGGACGTCTTCGCCATACGCAAGCCAGGCATAGCGGGTAGGCGCGCCATTGACATAGGTTTCAACGTAGTTTCCGTGCCAATTGCGACCGGCGGAATAGCCGGCTAGGCGACGTGGCCATGCCAATGCGGCCGGGCTTGCCCCTAGCAGGAGGCCTGCGGTTCCGATCGACATCCAGCCGTCGCGGCGAAACTTGCGCAGCACCAGGAACGCCGGGATGCCAAGGAGGAGAACGACTGCGGCCGCTACGGCCACCACAGCCAATACCAGGAAGCCGATCCCGTAGAGCGGCTGCGCAGAGGCCAGATAGTCGGGTGCAATCCGTGCGAGCGTCACGAAGGGCTGCACGACGACTGCGACGAGTGCGGGAATCCAGATGTTCATGGCGCGCTAACGCTCACGTTGACCGGCGCGTGGCGTCGGCGTCGAACGATGAGACGGGGCCGTTGGCGTCCCTGGCGGAAAGACGCTGACGAATGTTTTGTACTGCCTCCCGTAGCTTGTCGCGGTCATATTCCATTTCCTCCCTGTCGAAGTCGATTGGCGTACGAAACCTGACCGTGCCGTGTGCGCACCGGACTTCCATCGTCGGTGCCCAGCGCGAGTCCACGATCCCAACGTCACAGATCAGGCCTAGGGGGATACGCTTCTTGTTGCCGATCCACGGGAAGCCCGGGCGATGCAGATACAACGCTGCGTTCGTGAGTACGATCGCATAGTCGCAACCGCGATGAAACGTGGGATTGCTCCCATGCCAAAGCAAATCTTCGCCAGGCAAGACCTTGATCCTGTCGAATGGATAGTGACGCATTTCGTCCATGTCGTCTAAGCTTGAAATTGACCTGCGCAACATAGCGCCAGCGTCGAACGGCGTGCCCCGCCAATGACTTGCGCTGACGTGATCAAGTATCGCTCTTCGCCCCGAATCTCCTCGCCAGCAATACGAATGCACACGATAGCAGGACCGGAAGAGCGAAGGCCAGAAACGTGATCAGCTCATGGTTTTCCCAATAAGGCATATCGCCTGTCGCAAGCCAATCAAGAGCGACTCCGGCAAAGCAGCCCAACACTCCTGCAACCGCATGCCTTCGGAGTGGGCGAAAGACGCAAACAGCCAGAATGACGCCGAGCACTGCGATGACTTGCGCGAAGAGACTGACCACGACCTCCTCGCCATGCGCTTCGGCCAACGCCGAAACCGCGAGCAGTGCAGCCGCCGCCGCAATTTTTCGGAAGCGCATCGTGATGAACCTGACGTCAAGCCAAGCAGCCGGCTGCCTGCAAATTAAACGAAGCATGGGGAACAATCATGTGTGCGAGCCTTGATGTCTCAATCAACCTGCGGGATCGCCGGAGGCAGGGTCGTCGGGTTGAATGTCTTGTTCGGGTACGTCGCTTTCAAAACCAAATCGTGCGTTGAATGCATACACGGCTCCAGGAATGCCAAAAACGATCATGAACATGAGCGCATTGAAAACAGAAGGCTGGCTGCGGCGCCCCGAAAATACTGGCCCTCCAAGTATCTCTTGACCGAGATAGAGCAGACCCATCAGAAAAACGCAGGAGCCAACGACGCTTCCAAAGAACCGGGCAGCCCGCCCACGCAAAACACTTGCCGCGGCAATGGAGATGCAAAAACCGCCAAAGACATACGAGACCCAAGCATGTTCCGGATCGGCCGTTGTGCCATGCAAAAGCATGATGCCGCCGGAGAGACATGCCACAACCGCTATGAGGATGCGCGCCCCGAGACTCATGCGGCAGCCTCCCTTGAGCCGCACTGTCTCGTTGAGGTCCGGGCTTGCTTGTTAGTGGCGGATATCGAGCCGGATGCGGCGATGTTCACTCATACGCTCCTTGTGTTCTTCTCAGTTTCTCGAGCAACGCAGCAGTCAATCCAAACGTCACGCCCAATGCGATGAACATGACCAGAACGGAACTGACCCCGTGGCTCGAATCGACTACGTTGAAACTTCCGGCGAGTGCGAGGGCGAGCGCCGTATAGATTGCGGCCTGTATGGTGCCAAACAAAAAGAATGTCCCTGCGTTTCGCCAGGCCGGCGACCTGTTCCAAAACGGCCTGACGCTGTACGACAAGCAAACCACGGCGATTCCACCGACGGAATACGCCAACGTCAGCCCCGACTCATCGAGAATATTCGCCAAGCCGGCTAAAGGCAGAAACAAGAGCAGTGCCGCGAGCACTACGCACACAATCTCAACCAGCAATATCATGCCTGCTCCAACTCGCTATGGATTACAGAACCCGAATCTAACATGGCGTCCTGTGGCCCGACATCCCATATTGAGCGCCATAACGGCAGCGGTCTGTTTGCCGGTGCCGGCTGCTGAAGAGGCACGGATGGGTCAATGCCGGCGTCATCGGGCCTCCGCAGGGCCGCCACGCAGGGTAAGCCGTTCAAGCGATGCCTTCGGTGCGTCCGCATGGATTCCCTCGCGCGTGCCGATCGCTATCGCCAAGAGCTTCAGCAGATGCCGGGATACGACATCCGGAACTTCGATCATTGGCCAATGACCGCACTGCGGAAGATGCACCACCTGCCTGCTGCCGAAGCGGCCGGCAAAGGCATTCCCGATGTAGGTATCGCGGTCCCCCCATATCACCAGCGAAGGCACCCTTGCCGCCAACGCGCGCAGCTGCTCGTCCCAGTGCGCAAATCCCTCGGGATCGAGGCCGCGATAGAGCCGCAGCACCATGCGGCGCACCGGGCCCGTAAAGCCGCGATAGGTAGCAGCGATGTGGGCGCGACTGGGCTTGTGCAGCCCCGAATTCCGATGGATCGCCTGCGCAAGACCGGACTGCGAGGTGAGGAGTTGCAGCAGTTCGCCCAGGACCGGGGTGCGGCAGATTCGCCCATACCGGTGCCACCGGTATTCGGACTGGAACACCGTATTCATGATGGCGATGCTGCGGACCTTGTCCGGGTGGCGCACCGCCCATGCCAGGCCGTATGGTCCGCCGATGTCATGCACGACCAGATTGATCGGCTCTGTAATGCCAAGCGCCGCCAGGAATGCGTCGACGAAATCCGCCATGCCATTTAGGGTCACCCCGAATCCTGTCGGCACTGTGGATTGACCAAAGCCGGGCAGGTCGGGCGCGATGCATCGGTAGCTGCCGCGTATTGATGCAATAACGTCGTCCCACACCGTATGGGAGTCCGGTATCCCATGCAGGAAGAGCGTCGGAATTCCCTCGCCTGAATCCGAGAAATGGATCCTTGCCCCTTGAACGCTGACGAACATTGCTTTCTCCTTCTGTAGTCCAGTGCGGCACATTGCACGCTTGCCTGCAGTGTGACCGCTTCAAATGGACCTGACCATGGCGCGTTCAGCCATCATCCTTGCATATCATGCCAATCACATCCCGTCAGCCTCGTTCGCCCGGTCCCACCAGGATCGGCCTGTTGGTCTACCCGGGCTGCATGCCAGCCGGCCTTTTTGCGGCGTCCGACCTGTTTCGGGCGATTAACCGGCGCATGGGCAAGCCGGTGTTCGAGCCGATCTGGATCGGCGCCGGCAACAAGCGCGTCGACATGATGGACGGCCCCCTGCTGCACCTGCAGCATGGCTTGCACGAGCCGTGTGACGCCTACTTGCTGCCGGGATGTTGGACGGAGTCGGCTGCCGACCTCGATCGCCTGCTGGACCAGCAAGCGCAGCTGCTGGACTGGTTGCGGCAATTGCCGAATCGAACCGCGTTGTGGACCTACTGTATGGGCGTTGCTTTGGTGGCGGCGGCGGGCAGGATTGACCGTTGCCAGGCGACCGCGACGTGGTGGCTGGAGCAGCCGCTTCGTGAGCGCTTCACTGCCGTTAAATGGGACTTCCGGCAGTCCGTCATCGAGGAGCGCGGCGTGATCACCGCCGCCGGTGCGAACGGCTATTGGGCCTTGCTCAACACGGTGCTGACGCGCCGGATACCCGCAGACATCATGCGCGACGTGGAGCAGGCCATGCTTCTCCCGCGTGCGCATACCGGGCATCCCGCGTTCAGGCCGGTGGAGCTCATGGCACAGGCCGAACCGCAGCTGCGGCAATTGATTGCGTATGTCCAGGCACTGCCGGCGACCAGCCTGAGCGTCAGTGCCGCCGCCGACTACGTTGCGTTGTCCACCAGAACACTCAGCCGGCGAATCGAGCAGCAGACGCAGATCAGTGCCGGCAAATGGCTGCGCCTGATCAAGCTGCGCCAGGTCGCCGATGCGCTGGCATCCTCCAGGGCGTCCCTCAAGACGATCTGCGCGCAGGCCGGCTTTCCCGACGAGGCCAGTCTGATGCGGTCCTTCAAGCGGACGACTGGGATGACCACGTCCGATTACCGGCAGCAATATGGGCGCCTGATCGATCATCCCTTGCAACAATGAACGAAGGACGCCGGTCGGCGTGGCCCCGGCTCGACGAATCTCTGACTAACGCCGGTAAGAACGGGGGTGTTTCATTGACTCGGCCAAGACGTCCGCTCTTGCCCAGGCCGGGCAAAACATGCCGAGCTACGTCGACGGTTCGCAGCGACCGCGCTCGCAATGTAGCGAAGGCATTGCCTGACAGCCCCAGCGTTGTCCGGGGAGACCGACAAAATGCCCAGCACTACCTGCGTCCGAACCGGGCCGCCTTGCGCGATGCACTCCGCCTACGCCCGCAGTCCTCGGCAAAGCCACCCTCAGGCCGGGCCGGTCGCGCCGGTCCAGTTGCGCAGCCCCTGAGCGGCGCAACTGGGAGGTTTGAGGGGCGTGACAGAACGGGACAACGCTACGCTTCACGCAGGCGCCTACGCGCCCCGGGTTCATTAACTGTCATAGCTGCAGCTTGGGGATGTCATTTCGGCTGCCAATCGAGCGGTATCAGGCGATCTGCCTCCGCCTTCCTCCAGCGATACCGAACCGCCGAGGTGACCCTTTTATAGTCTTTGAAATACGCATGTTGCAAGACAATGATCTGCAGACCGCTTTGTTCGCTCACTTTCTGGAACAGGAAGTCGAAATATCGCTTTAGGGAAGCCGTATCCGAGGATTCAGCGGTTGATATCCGTTAATTTTCACGACGGTTGACCCAGCTTTTTCGTCCAATCGTGAGGCGGTAGAGCGAAGAGCGCGACCAGCACGGACAAGCGATTTGCTAAAGCAGCCCGGATCAAAATTCGCCGCAAATGGCGGCCGCTGCTGCACGAAAATCAAGACCAATGACACAGTAGACGCGGAACCGGTGGTGTCAGCCTCTTCCAGCTTGGTCATTCGTTTAGAATTGCATTTGCAGCAATATTTCGCTTTACGAGCCTGGCAGTTTGCCGGTCGAGTTTTGGTGATTGGGAGTTTGTAATGGACCGTAGAACCACGCATCTGCATGACATCGTGATTACGCAGGAACTCATCCTGCGTACCGGACGACAGGCAAACGCGGACGCGGAACGCCTAGGCTCTTTAGAAATTTCCAAACAGGCGTCGTTTGGCCGGCAAGCGATTTTGCAGGCCTTCTGCAATCTAGCCTTGACGCTGTGCGAAGCCGGCTCGTCGGGGGTCAGCCTGCTCCAGGCTGACGCCGACGGCGAATACTTCAGCTGGGAATACCTTGCCGGCCGATTTGCACCTTATACCGGTGGCCGTGCGCCCCGCCATCATAGTCCGTGCGGGCACTGCCTTGAAAGAGGTTCCGCTCAACTTTACTCTCACCCGGACAAATTTTTCGAATGGCTGGCGGAGCCGAATATCCCGGTCGTCGAAGGTTTGGTCCTTCCTTTGTATAAGCAGAACGGGATCCCGTACGGCACCATTTGGATCATGTCGCATGACGAGGCGCGGACCTTCGACCGTGAAGATCTGCGAATCATGAGCGTGCTCGGATCCCATATGTCGGCCGCCCTTCGCTTGCACGCCGCTTAACATCGGTTCCGGGCGGCTTGCGTTCGTTCATGGGCGTCTGCAACTGGCCGCACGCTGCCTAATGACCAATTTCTCCAGATGTCCGAAGTAGTCCAGGTGCGGACGCTCCCAGAACCAAAGTCACTGGCGCTTCCGATTCATGATCGCGGCGCCGAAATAGGTGATAACCAACATATGAAACGGTTGACCGTCACAAACTGAACTGGGTGATCACAAACGAGTGAAATATGCAATTTGACGAAAAGACGATTCAACATATCCTGAAAGTTCACAAACATGAGCAATGGGTCTGCTCGCGTGAGTGGCCAGTGCGTCAGGAGCAGGCGAATGGCACGCAAAGTGCAATACGAAGGGGTGTATGCGCGAGACGCATCGATTCTCATTAGTTTTAACTGGGAAGGACGGCGCCACCGCGAACGCATTGCGATGCCACCGACTGCTGCCACTCTGCGTGCAGCATCAAGGGCTCGGCACGACATCGTCAAAGCAATCGCTGTGGGCAGCTTCAGTGTCGATGACTTCGCCCGCTATTTCCCGCATTCCAAGTTTCTCAAATCGAACGTTAACCCTGTTGGCAGCACCGTTGCATGCATTGCTGAGACATGGCTGACTATTGCCGGGCAGAGGCTAGCCGAGACCACAGTTAAGGAATACCGCAACACCATCAATAAGCACCTGCTCCCCAGATTCGGGCACCGCGAGATTGCATCGATCCGTTTTGAAGAGCTCCTCCTTCATCTTGCAAGTAAAAACCTTAGGAATGCCAGAACATTTAACAATGTACTGACGCCTATACGCGCCGTCTGGGCGTACGCTGTAAAAACTGGGAAGGCACCGGTCGACATTCTGGCCCAAATGCCGACACGCAAGCACCAGAAAGCCAAGCCGGACCCGCTTGACCTGCATGAAATCGACTTGGTGCTGCGCCATCTCGCAACGCTTAATGATGACCAATGGCTAAATTATTTTACGTTCGCCTTATTTACTGGCTTGCGGCCATCTGAACTGATTGCATTGAAATGGGAAGACGTAGACTTTGACCGCAAACAGGTATTGGTTGAACGCGCGCGCGTGCGCGGAATCGATAAAGATGCCAAGACGCATCGTTCGAGGAATGTCGACCTGCAGTCGCGTGCATTGTCAGCATTAACCCGGCAAATGAAGCACACATTCCTGGCGGGCGGTTTCGTATTCCAAAATCCAAGAACTAACGAACGCCTATTCGATACGGGTCCGCCTGTCCAGGACGGTTGGCGGCCGACGTTGCGGGCGGTCGGACTAAGGGGCCGCGATGCGAAACAGACGCGGCACACGTTCGCCACCATGTGTCTGCACGCGGGCATGAATCCGGCATATGTTGCTCGTCAAATGGGTCACAGCGACGCTCGGATGTTCTTTGAGGTGTACGCGAAGTGGATTGACGGACAGGCGAATGAGCTGGAGATTTCGAAGCTTGACGCACTAGTCGGCACTTCGGACATGGCGCCGTTGTGACACTTCTTTGTGACCAAAACCAAAATTTAATGGAAATAGCGGACAGTGGCATGCGGGTTTGCGCCGACTAATTCCATAGTATTTCCTAATGGACAGTTTCGATTCCTGTCGGCGGGACCAACGCAGTCCAGAACATCCAACCACTTGCAGTGCGTCCCGTCGGTGCTCGTCGTATCGAACGTCTTGCTGGCGCCCGCCATCCCGCAGGAAGTCACTGGGTGGCTGCTGTGTATTGGAGCGGCACTTTCGCTAGTCTATCTGTGCTCGGTCCGCGGGCCGCAACGGTGGCGCGAAAACAAGCTGCCCGTGATGGACTGGGTTTGGTACATCGCCCTGTCTTATCTCGCATACGCACTAGCGTTGATCTCAGGCATCGGTGTGCTGCGCAGCGCCGCCTGGGCAATGCCAGCCATCGGTGGGACCATGGTGTTCATGCTCATCATCGGCATCCGCAACGCCTGGGATCTGGCCGTCTGGCTCCCCTTGCAGGAACGCAATCCGGAGCGACAGCCAACTGCTGCCGAGACCACGGCGCCCCGCCAGTCGGAGTCGGCTCGGACCATTGAACGTTGAGGCGCGATTGGTCCTGTGCCAGGACCGAATCGCTCGCCGGGGCGCCCGCCAATGCCTGCTTGAGCAACCGTCCAAGGTCGGAAACATCGGGTGCTCGCGCATTTCCACATGCGCCGCCACAGCGATGACGTCTCATCGACGTCCGGAGCACGCTGTGACGTACCGGTCATACCGTTTTTCCCGTGCAAAGCAGTGATTGGAACGCGTCAGCGCACCATGCCAATGCGACAGAGAAAACCGCCCCATCGTTGGCCCGAGTTCCCGATAACGTCTAGAACTGCTCCCAGTCGTCAGAGCGCGCCGCCGTCCGCCGGATGGTCCGCGCGGATATCGCTAAAGACGCCGATGTGTTTGACCTCGGCACGTTGGTTACGCTGGTCCGCTTCGTCGCCGAAACCACGCGTGCGGCAGGCTTGGAGCTCACGGAAAAGGCGGGACGCATGCTGTCCAGCTTGAAGACGCTGACAGCCTCGGCCAGTTTATCGGCCTGGTCCTGCATGGCAGTGGAGGCCGCAGCAGCCTCTTCGACAAGCGCTGCGTTCTGCTGCGTAGTTTGGTCCATCTGGTTGATTGCCTGATTGATCTGCTCAATCCCGGACGTTTGCTCCGCCGTCGCGGCAAGGATTTCGCCCATGATGTCAGTAACGCGCTGGACGCTCTGCATGATGTCTTTCATCGTCGAACCTGCCTGGTCCACTTGACTCACGCCCAAGCCTACCTTCGCGACAGAGTCATCGATGAGCTCCTTGATCTCCTTGGCCGCTGCCGCCGATCGTTGGGCAAGACTGCGCACTTCACTCGCGACCACAGCGAAACCGCGGCCTTGCTCGCCCGCGCGCGCAGCCTCGACTGCCGCATTCAGCGCCAGGATGTTGGTCTGGAATGCGATGCCATCGATGACCGCGATGATGTCGGCAATCTTGCGCGAGGATTCGTTAATGGACGACATGGTGTTGACCACCTCGCCGACCGCCGTTCCTCCCTTGGCTGCGATTCCGGAGGCTGCGGTGGCGAGTTGATCCGCCTGCCGTGCGTTATCGGCGTTCTGCCTCACGGTTGAGGTCAGTTCTTCCATGGATGAAGCGGTTTCCTCAAGCGCACTTGCCTGTTGCTCTGTGCGGCTGGAGAGGTCCTGGTTGCCTGCCGCAATCTCACCTGCCCCATTGGCGATGGCGTCCGTCCCGGTGCGCACGGTTGAAATCATGCCCGCCAGGCTGTCGTTCATTTCGGTGAGTGAATTCAGCAGCTGGCCGAGTTCGTCCTTCTCCACGGCACGCGTCTTCGCAGTCAGGTCGCCTTCTGCCACGGTCTTGACGACGGCCAGCGCGGACTTCAGTGGAACGGTAATGCTGCGCGTGAGAAGCCAAGCCCAACCTGCGCCGAAAGCGACAGCCAATACCGAGAACAACAGCATGAGATTCCGGCTCTGCGCCGAAATTTCACCAATGTCAGATCCGATCTTGTCCATGGTATCGCGCTGGAACTGGAGCATTTCCTTCAGGGCGTTTTGATAACCGCTGACGCTCGGATTGAACTTTTCCTCAAATAATTTGTTCGTCGCCTCCAGATTGCCAGACGCCTTCTCCTTCATGATCGCGTCGCGCATGGAAATGTATTCGCTGCGCGCCTTCACGAGCCGCTCAAAGACTTTCTTCTCCTCCGGACCGGTCAAGAGAGCTTCGACTTTCTTTTGTATCTCCGAACCGCTCTTCGTCAGTTCGGCGGCATCGGCTGAGAAAAACGTGGCGAGTGTGGGGTCGTTACTTTTCACGATTGCCAGCGTGCGTCGCACGCCGGCCGCGACATTGGCCGAGAGGTCACTGATCAGACGTTCTTTTAAGAGCGGCGTGGCCATCAAATTCTTCGTTTCGAAATCGATAACACTCAGGCGCCAGACGCCGAGGCCTGCTATCAAAATGCAAAGACCGAGAATGACGGTGAAGCCGGTGAAAAGGCGATAGCCAATACGAATACTGCGCAATGCATGCATTTATATATCCCAGGATTGTTAGATTTATCAGTCAAGACGAGCGGATGCTTCTACGTCATCTCAGTACGCATTTTGCACCCAAGACTCGAGAAGCATGCAGTGCTTCTTGCATGCAAGGCGACGGCACAACGTTCGTGCATGCCTTCATCTATGACCGGTCATTGCGCAATCTCGACGTCGCTGCACATTGAAGCTCAGTTCTCGGACAAGCGGCGGCATGGTCCCTTGATGTCGCCGCTCCCTGTATCTCCGCTGGCGCTTTCCAATAAATTATTGCGCCCGCGTCTCCGCATCAATCCTGGATTGCGCGCCCGTATCGCGCATGTACCAGCAGACGACCAGCGTGCAGGCGATCACGCCAGTGGTGTACCAGTAGAAGCTGCTTTCCATCTGAATCGACTTGAACCACAGGGCCAGGTACTCGGCCGTGCCGCCGAACACCGACACGGCGAACGCATACGGCACCCCGACCCCGGTGGCGCGGATGGAGGCCGGGAACAGCTCAGCCTTGACCAGGGCGTTAATCGAGGTGTAGCCGGACACGATGATCCAGGCGCAGGCAATCAAGCCAAATGCTTCCCAGGGACCGCTGGCATTGCGGATGGCTGTCAGCAGCGGCACGGTAAACAAGGTCCCGAGCAGCGCAAAGCCTACCAGCAAGGGGCGGCGGCCGAATCGATCGGACAACGCGCCGTAGAGTGGTTGCAGGCACATCGCGAAGAGGAGCGATGCGGCCGATACGGCGGTGGTCTGCGCATCGGTGAGGCCGACGGACAGCCGCAGGAATTTCTGCATGTACGTGGTGTAGACATAGAAGGCCAGCGTGCCGCCCATGGTCAGGCCGACAACGAGCAGCACCTCTTTCGGGTGCTGGGCCAGCTGCTTCAGTCCGCCCATTGGCTTGGCCGTCTTGCGCGCGGCCTGGAAGGACTGGGTCTCCGGCAGGTTGTGGCGCATCCGCAAAGCCAGCAGCGCAAGCGCCGCGCCGGCCACAAAGGGAATGCGCCAGCCCCAGGCGCGCAGTTGCTGGGCATCGAGCAGGAATTTTTGCAGGACCAGCAACAGCAGCAACGCGAGCAGCTGACCACCGATCAGCGTAACGTACTGGAAGCTGCTGTAGAAACCGCGGTGCTTCGAGTCCGCCATTTCCGATAGATAGGTCGCGCTGGCGCCGTATTCGCCGCCCAGGCTGAGTCCCTGCAGCAAGCGCGCAAGGAGCAGGATGCAGGGTGACAGGATGCCGGCGGTGGCATAGGTCGGCGCGCAGGCGATCATGAGCGAACCGAAGCACATGAGCAGGACGGAAGTCATGAGGGCCGTCTTGCGGCCGTGCCGATCGCCGATGTGGCCGAACAGGATGCCGCCCACGGGGCGAACGAAGAACCCCAAGGCAAAGATTCCCGCCGTGGACATCATCTGCGCGGTCGGGTCTTGCGCTGGAAAGAAGGAACTCGCGAAGTACAGCGCGAATGCCGAATAGCAGTAGAAATCGAACCATTCGACGAGGTTGCCGGCCGAGCCGACGAAGATGGCCCGCAAACGCTTGCCGGAAATTCGCTCACTCGTGCCGGCCCTGCCTTCGATGGTCGCCCTTGTTGTGACTGTGTCCATTGTTGCCTCCTTTGGCGCACGGGAGATTCACGTATCTTCCCGTTTCAGGATGTCCACTATTCCGCCCGAAGCGCCGCCGCGCATCCGCAACTTCGTCATGCCCTCTTCCGTAAAACTACGGAGAAACACGCAACCGGTTCATGCAGCTGTTATCGTCTGCCGAACAGATCCACAGGAAACGCAATGCCCATTTGGTTCAACGCACGTCATTGGCGAGCGCTCATCGCTGCAGCCGGAGCGCTGATGCTAATCGCGGCCGCGGGGAACTGGGCCGAACGGCGCGAGCTGCAATCCAAGACGGACGCCTTGCGTCAGGCCGCCGCGGCGCATGCGCTCGGACTCCGCGGTCTCGTCGAAAAACACGACTTCCTGCCGCACGCCGCGGCGCGCCACCCCGACGTGCAGGAACTGCTGCGTACACCGCACGATGCGGCCTTGCGGGCGCGCGTCAACGACTACTTCACCGACCTGCAGACCACAACCGGCGCGGCCGCGCTGTATCTCGTCGACCGGGCGGGACTGACGCTTGCCGCCAGCAACTGGAATTTGCCATCGAGCTTCGTCGGGCAGTCCTACCGCCGGCGGCCCTATTTCGAAGACGCCGTTCAGGGCCGCCGCGGATTTTTCTATGGCCTGGGACTGACCACGGGTCAATCCGGCCTGTTCATCGCAGAACCGGTGCGTTCGCAAGGCGCCATCCTCGGCGTGGCGGTCGTCAAAATCAGCCTCGAACCGCTGCAGGCCACCTGGATGCACAGTGCCGATCCCGTGGTGCTCAGGGACAGTCACGGCATCGTCTTTCTGAGCGCCGTGCCGGATTGGCTGTTCCACAGCATCCAACCCGTTTCTGCCGCAGATTTGCAGTGGGTCGCCGAACACGGTCAGTACGGCAGCCGGGAGCGCTTCGATCTCCTGCCATGGAGCGTCGAGCCACGACGCGGCACGTCAGGCTTCGTCGTGCACACCGCCATGCGGGAACGCAACATGGATCTGCTTGCGCTCGACACGCCGCTGCCGGAGCTTGGCTGGACTCTCACTGTCACGACGGACATGAAAGAGGTGGTCCAGGCGCGCCAGGTCGCGTTGGCGCTGACCGCGCTGGCTGTCGCGTTGCTGCTGCTTGGCGTGCTGTACTGGCGCCTGCGCGAGAAGCGCTTCGTCGAACAGAGAGCGGCCCGCATCGAGTTGGAACGCCGGGTCGAAGAGCGCACGCGCGACCTGCAGGAGGCGCACGCATTCCGCAAGGCGATGGAAGACTCGCTCCTCGTGGGCATGCGTGCCAGGGATCCCGACGGCAAAATCATCTACGTCAATCCCGCCCTCTGCGCCATGGTGGGGTACAGCGCGGAGGAATTGCTTGGTCGCCGGCCGCCCTACCCGTATTGGCATCCGGACGACCTGGAAAAGCAGGCACGTGAGAGCGACGACGCTTTGCAGGGACGCGCCGCGCCGCATGGCTTCGAATCGCGCATCCGCCACAAGGACGGCCACGATGTGATCACGATGGTCTACACCGCCCCGCTCGTCGACGCGCAGGGCGTGCGTCGAGGCTGGATGAGTTCCGTGGTGGACATCACCGCGCAAAAGCAGGCCGAAGCCCGGCAACGGGACCAGGAACTGCGTCTCCAGCGCAGCGCCCGCCTGGCGAGCGTCGGCGAGATGGCGTCCACACTGGCGCATGAACTCAACCAGCCGCTGATGGCGCTCTCCAACTTCGCGGTTGCGGCGCGTGCACTGGCCACGTGCGGGTCGTCGGACATGCTGGCCGGCACGCTTGACGAAATCGTCGGACAGTCCAAGCGCGCAAGTGAAATCGTCAAGCGGGTGCGCGCTTTCATCAACCCGCAGCGGGCGCACTATGAAAGTTTGAGGATGCAGAGCGTCATGACGCATGCGGAGACGTTGTTGAAGCCGGAGTTGCAACGCCATGGGGTCGCGCTGCGGCTGTCACTGGAGGATACAACCGCGCAAGTACGCGGCGACCGGATACTGCTCGAGCAGGTGCTCGCCAATCTGATCCACAACGCGCTCCATGCCATGCACGACCAGCCACGTCATCGCCGCAACATCGAACTCACCTGCCGGCGCATTGGACAGGATCTCCGCGTCACCGTTGCCGACCAAGGGCCGGGTATTCCCGGCGAACAGCTTGAGCAGGTCTTTGTCCCCTTCTTCACGACGAAGCACGACGGGCTGGGACTTGGACTCAACATTTGCCGCACCATCGTCGAAGCCCACGGCGGATGCATCACCGTGGAAAACCGCACCGGCGGCGGTGCCGCTTTTTCATTCACCTTGCCCACCATCCCATGAACGACATGCCACTGACGCTGTTCGTCGTCGACGACGATGAAGCCCTCCGGCGTTCGCTGCTGCTGTTGCTGTTTTCGCAGGGCCTTGCCGTGCAAGCCTTCGACTCGGGAGAAGCGTTTCTCGACGCGATCGATGTGCGCCAGCCGGGTTGCGTCATTCTCGACCTGCGCATGGGCGGCATGAGCGGCCTGGCCGTCTTCGAACGCCTTCGCGCCGCGCACAGCCCGCTCGTGACCCTGTTCCTGTCCGCGCACGGCGACATCCCGACTGCGCTTGAAGCGGTCCGGCGCGGTGCCTACGACTGGGCGGAAAAACCGGACACCCAGCAGTTGCTCGACAAGCTCCCCGCCGCCATTGCACTGGCCCGTGCCCGCGCTCATGCGCTGCGGCTGTGGGCGGAGCTGACGCCACGGGAGCGAGAGGTAGCGCGCCTGGTCGGACTTGGCCATCCGAACAAGGAAATTGCACGCGTCCTTGTGCCGCCCTGCGGGCCTCGTTCGGTGGAAACCCATCGCGCCAACATTTTCAGCAAACTGCAGTGCGCCAATGACAACGAGCTCGGACGCTGGCTGGCTGCCCATCCCTGGCTCGACTGAAGACCATGCGCTGCGGCGCATGACCGTGTCGGCGGTGGCTTTTTTCGCATGGATTCTTGCCCGGCGCCAAGCCACTTAGCCCGCTTATTGTTCGGTGGAGATATCCGGAAGAGAACAGAACATCAGCGTGCCATTGCCGTGACCCGGAATCGCTTCGAATTGGCCCGGAAACGATGCTCCGGTGAATTCCCTTTGCCAGTCGTCGGGCAGATACTGGACTCATACCAGTTGACCGCAGCGACAGGACCTGCAAAGGACAATCATTATGATGATGCAAAACCGTAGAACCTCTTTTCTGTTCGGTGAAAATACGCCCTACATCGAAAATCTGTACGAATCCTACCTGGCCGACACCAGCTCCGTCTCGGCGGAATGGCAGCACTATTTTTCCGCACTGCAAGGCTTGCCTGCCGTGGACGGCAGCGGCAAGACCGACGTTGCCCACAGCGTGGTGATCGAGCGCTTCGCCGACATGGCAAAGCATGGCCGGCCCGGTAACGGCGCCAGCTTGCCGTTTGCAAGAAAGCAGGTCGCCGTGCAAGCGCTGATCACCGCATTTCGTCAGGTCGGTGCGCGGCAGGCGGACCTGGACCCGCTGCACTGGAGTCCCGCCACGCCGTTGCCTGAACTGAAGCCCGCCTTCCATGGGCTGGGCGACGCCGACATGAACACGCGGTTCAGCACGGCAGACACTTATTTTTCTGGCGCCGAAACGGCGACGCTGAACGAGCTCGTCAGTGCGCTGGAGCAGACCTATTGCGGCACGCTGGCGGCGGAGTACCTGTACCTGGCCGACCCCGTGCAGCGCCAGTGGTGGCAGATGCGCCTGGAATCCTCGCGGGCCAAGCCTCAATTGACGGCTGATCAGCGCCGGCACATCCTGGAGCGGCTGACGGCGGCCGAAGGACTGGAGAAGTTCCTGCACAATCGCTACGTGGGGCAGAAGCGCTTTTCGCTGGAAGGTGGCGAATCCCTGATCGTGCTGCTTGACGAGGTGATACGGCACGGCGCCGCAAATGGGTTGAAGGGCGTGGTGCTCGGCATGGCACACCGCGGCCGCCTCAACGTGCTGGCGAATACGGTCGGCAAGCCGGCACGGGCCCTCTTCGACGAGTTCGACGGCAAGACCGCGCATCTGCTGCCCGCGGGCGACGTCAAGTACCACAAGGGCTACAGCGGCACGGCCTCCACGCCGGACGGCGAAGTGGAAGTGGTCCTGGCGTTCAATCCTTCGCATCTGGAATTCGTGAATCCGGTCGTACAGGGGATGGCGAGAGCGCGCGCCGAATTGCTCGGCGAGCAGGGTCAACGGGCAATCCTGCCGATCGAAATCCATGGCGATGTCGCGATGTCCGGCCAGGGCGTCATCATGGAAACGATGAACCTTGGCTACACGAAAGGACATGGCACCGGCGGCACGCTGCATATCGTGATCAATAACCAGGTCGGCTTCACCACATCCGACCCGAGGGAAGCCCGTTCGACTTTCTACTGCACCGACATTGCCAAACTGATCGAAGCGCCGGTCCTGCATGTGAATGCGGACGACCCGGAAGCGGTGGTGGCCGCCGTACGGCTGGCAATCGAATACCGGACCGCTTTCCAGCGCAGCGTGGTCATCGATCTGGTCTGCTTCCGGCGGCACGGACACCAGGAACAGGACACGCCCGATATCACGCAGCCGCTCATGTATCGCGCGATCGCACGCCACCCTGGCGCACGCAGCATCTACGCGCAGAAACTGATTGCGGACGGGCTGGTGACGCCGCAGCAGGTGGCCAATTACGAGCATGACTACCGCGAGTATCTGGCGGCGCAATCGGACGCGGACGTCGAACAACATACCTTGCCGACGCCGGCGAATACGGTTCGGCACGAACTTGCCGCGCCCGAGCTGGACGAGATCCGTTCGATGGCACAGCGGCTGACGACGGTGCCCGGCGCCGTGCAGCTTCACCCGCTGGTCGGCAAGATGATGGCCGGCCGGCGCGACATGGCGAACGCAACCAGGGCGCTGGATTGGGGCATGGCTGAACACCTCGCCTTTGCGAGTCTGCTGACGCAGGGCGTCGGCGTGCGCCTGAGCGGTGAGGATTCCGAGCGCGGCACATTCAGTCATCGGCATGCGGTATTGAACAACCAGCTGCGCACCGTCAGGGGCGAAGGCAAGTACACGCCGCTGCAGCATCTCGCACCGGACCAGGCGGCCTTCTCGGTCAACAACTCCATCCTGTCCGAAGCAGCGGTACTCGCCTTTGAATATGGCTACGCGAGCGTGCGAGGCGATTCGCTGGTCATCTGGGAAGCGCAATTCGGTGACTTCGCGAACGGCGCGCAGGTGGTGATCGACAATTTCATTGCGGCTGCGGCCAGCAAGTGGGGCTTGCACAACGGCTTGACGATGTTCCTTCCGCACGGACAGGAGGGACAGGGGCCCGAACATGCGTCGGCGCGGCTCGAGCGTTACCTGCAGCTCTGCGCCGAGGACAACATCCAGGTGTGCCAGCCGACGCTGCCGGCGCAGATCTTTCACTTGCTGCGCCGTCAGGCGTCGCAGCCGGACCGCAGGCCACTGGTGGTGATGACACCCAAGTCGCTGCTGCGTCACCCCAAGGCGGTAAGCCAGCTCGAGGACTTGGCCGACGGCCGGTTCCATGAAGTGCTGGCAGATGCGGAGGCGTCGGAGAACGACGCCGGCATCCGGAAGGTGATCGCCTGTTCCGGCAAGGTGTATTTCGATCTGCTGGAGCATCGTCGGACGCATGGCGTCGATGACGTCGCGATCGTGCGGCTCGAACAGCTCTATCCCTTCCCTGCGGCGGCATTGACGGCCGAATTGCGGCGCTACGGCAAGCTGCAACAGCTGGTGTGGTGCCAGGAAGAACCGCGCAACCAGGGCGCCTGGAAAGCCATCGAGGAGAACTTGCGCAAGGTGCTGCCCGCCGCTGCGTCCTTACGCGATGCCTGCCGCGAGCCCAGTGCGTCCACTGCGCCGGGTTATATGTCGATGCATCTGGAGCAGCAAGCCCGCGTTGTCGCAAGCGCGTTTGACGCCTGACCGCAGCAGCTTTCTTCAATTCTTTGCAAAGGAATCAAGTCATGTCGACGCAAGATATCAATCGGCTGGTTGGCGAGTTCATGGATCTGTACCAGGAATGGAATGAGGCGCCATCGCGCTTCGACTGGGAGCGCATGAAGTCTCTGGCTGCGGAAGGCGCGCAGGCGTACAACGAAGGACGTGGGCCGTCATTCCATATCCTCGCCTTCGATGGCTATCCGCTGGACGAGTTACATGAGCGCTTTCTCGACTACCTGCTGGACGCGGGCTTCGATCCGTTCGAAACAGTGCCGACGGCAGACAGCGCCAACTACATTGCGGTGTTCAACCATGACGGCCTTGCAGACGCCGCACGCAGTCATCCGGCAGCCTCACGCATGATGCTGCGCTTGCGGAGCATGGCACGCCACCGTCTGTTGCACGCGGATGCCGCTGAGCGGCAGCGCATCGTCCTGCTGTGCCAGGAGTCCATACCGGCGGATGTCGTGGAGGAGATGGCACCGGCCCTCGGGTAGGCGGCATCAACCGCATAAACGGCATAAACGGCTGCGGTGCACGACGCCGTTGTTCACGCTACTCACTTAAAACGCACTGCGTGGATGGCATCCGGCAACCGGAAGCATGGCGCCGCATGCCTACGCGATCCGCTCCCGCAGGCGCGGCGCGACAAAGTCCAGGAAGACGCGCAGTTTCAGCGGCAGCGGGGCTTGTCCCTTGTGGACCAGGCTGACCGGGGATGGTGCCGCCTCGTAGTCTTTCAACACCACGCGGAGCGACTTGTTCCGGATCGCGTCCGCCACCTGATAGGACAACACGCGAACCAGGCCGACGTTCAAGGTCGCCGCGGTAATCGCCGCCTCTGCCGTGTTGACCGCCAGCCTCGAGACGACCGGCACCGACACCTCGGACCTGCCATTGCCGAACACCCAGGCCCGTCTGGACTCGAGCACTTCGAAGCTGATGCAGTTGTGCGTTGCCAGATCCTTTGGCTTGGCGGGCACACCGCGCCTCGCGAGGTAAGCAGGCCCTCCGCACACGACCCGCCGCACCGTGCCGACGCCGATGGCCATCAGCGAACTGTCGGGAAGGTGGCCGATGCGCAGCGCGACGTCAATCTGCTCTTCCATCATGTCGACCACTTTGTCGGTGAGTACGAGCCTGATGTCGATCTCCGGGTACTGCGCCAGGAAATCCGCCACCACCGGCACGATATGCAGGCGGCCGAAGACGACCGGCGCCGTCACCGCCAGCACACCCTTGGGCGTGGCGTATTCGCCGGTCGCGGTGCGCTCGGCCTCGCCGATATCGTCGAGGATGCGCCGGCAGGCAGCGACGTAGGCGGCACCGGTTTCGGTCAGTGACAACTGCCGCGTCGTGCGATGCAGCAGCCGCGTTCCCAAATGCGCCTCCAATTCCGCGACCTTGCGGCTGACAGTCGGCAGTGGCATGCCGAGATGGCGCGCGGCCGCCGACAGGCTCCCGGCGTCAACCACCGCCAACAGGACAGACATAGACTCCAGGCGGTCCATTATTAGTCTCAATAAATGGAAGAATGATTCTCGATCCTATGGGATTCTCTTTGCTCGCGCAAGTATCTACACTGGATTCGCCGAGACCAAAGGAGACCGCCGTGAGCACCGCACCGAGCAATTCCGTCATGCCGCATACAGCGTCACGCAGCAGGATCGTGATGATGGCTGTGATAGCCGGCGCCGTCATTACCAACCTGTACTGCATACAGCCGATCCTTCCGTTGATCGCCGACGAGATGCACGTGGGTCTCACGGCGGCGGATCTGGTGGCTGGCGCGGCGCTGCTCGGATTTGCAGCCGGCCTCGGCCTGCTGTTGCCGCTCGGCGACCGTTATGACCGGCGCAAGCTGGTACTGACGCAGATCGTGCTGGTCAGTTGCCTCGCGTTGGCCGCGGCGCTCGCGCCCGGCATCTGGACGCTGACCGTCGTGTCTTTCGCGCTGGGCGCGGTCAGCTGCGTGCCGCAGCAGCTGGTGCCGTTTGCCGCAGTGATGTCGGCGCCGGCCGAGCGCGGCCGTTCGGTCGGCACGGTCGTCAGCGGCATCATGGTCGGCATTCTGCTCGGCCGCACGCTCAGCGGCGTAGTCGGCGCAGCATATGGCTGGCGCGCCGTTTACGCGGCTGAGGCGGTATTCATGCTCCCGGTCTGGATTGCGGCGGCATTGCTGTTGCCCCGCGGCGTGCCCAGCACCACCCTTCCCTACGGCCGGCTGCTGGCCTCGCTGTGGCCGTTGGCGCGCGACCATCGTCCGCTGCGCGAATCGATGCTGGTGCAGGCATTGCTGTGGGCGTGCTTCAACGCCTTCTGGGTCAACCTGGCGGCGCTGCTGGCGACAAGCCGGTGGCACCTGGACAGCGCATGGGCCGGTGGGTTTGGCCTGATTGGCGCGGCGGGTGCACTGGCTGCCTCATGGGCTGGCCGGGCTACCGACCGTTTTGGCCCGCGCAATGTCGTCGGGATCAGCATCGCCATCGTCACGCTGTCCTATCTCTTGCTAGCCGGAGCGGAGTCCTCGTTGGTGCTGCTGGTGCTCGGCGTCATTGTGCTCGACATCGGTGTGCAGGCCGGATTGGTCTCCAATCAGACCCGCGCTTTCGCGGTCGATCCCGCTGCGCAGGGACGCATCAACAGCCTCTACATGACGGCGACATTTTCGGGTGGGGCCATCGGCGTGGCGGCTAGCGGCTGGATGATGGCGCGCTTTGGCTGGACCGGCATTGTCTCGCTCGGCATCGCACTGGGCGCGATCGGCGCTCTTTTCCACTGGATGAGTGGTCGTCACGCTGCGACGAAAACACTCCAAGTCGTTTCTTGAACTGGCTGGTACACCGACGTACACAGTGTCCGTTCCACGTTCTACGCAAGCGCGCGCATTTCAACAACGGGAGTAGCAATCCAATGAAAGTCAATCTTGTGGTGCTCGATGGAGTCCAAGCGCTCGATGTGGCGGGTCCATTGGACGTCTTCAGCGAGGCGAATCGGTTCCTGCACGGTCAGGACCGCTACGAAGTGACGCTGGTGGGGCTGCGAGCGGATACCGTGACCTGTTCGAGCGGCATGGCGTTCAAGGTGCATTGCGGCTACCAGGACGCCGCTTCCGAAAGCGACCTGCTTCTGATTGCCGGAGGACCGAGGTACCCCGAGTACCGGCCTGACCCCGATTTCCTCAGCTGGTTGCGCCGGCAAGCGCAAGGCGCCGCCCGATTCGGCGCCGTCTGCAACGGCGTGTTCTTTCTAGCGCACGCCGGACTGCTCGACGGGCGGGAAGTGACGACGCACTGGGACCATACGGAACGGCTGGCTGGCCAGTTTCCCAATTTGAATGTCCGGCCGGACAAAATCTTCGTCCGCGACGAAAACCTGTTCACATGCGGCGGCGTGAGTTCGGGAATCGACCTCTGTCTGGCACTGGTGGCTGAAGACCGGGGCCATGAACTGGCGTTGAAGGTAGCGAAGCATCTGATCGTCAGCATGCGTCGCGACGGCGGGCAATCGCAATACAGTCCCTACCTTGCGATGGAACCGGAAGAGGATTCGCTCGCCGTCAAAGTATTGAAGTACGTGACCGAGCACATCGGCGAAGCCATGACGATCGAAGAGATTGCCGATGCAATGGGCATCAGCCGCCGCACGTTCTCACGGACATTCGCCAGGCGCGCGGGCGTGACGCCTTCGGCCTTCGTCGATCAAATCCATGTCGATTTCGCGCGCAAGCTGCTGCAAGAGACGAACCTGCCCATGAAGACGGTGGCGTTCCGAAGCGGCTTTCACAGCGTGGCGCAAATGCGTATGGCGTTTTCCAGACAGCTGAGTACGACGCCAGCGGATTACCGGGAGAGCGTGCGCGATAGCGAAGTGCCTCGCCAGCTCGATGCGGCGCGATTGACACGGAAGGCGACACTGCCGAATCCGATGCTCGGCGTCGTGGCGAGCGCGACGTCGGTAGCAGCACGATAGCAAGAAGGGAGAAACGAATGCACAGGCAATTGAATCTGAAACAGAATCTCGACGAGTTCGACGCGTTTTTCAACATGCTGGACGAATCGCACGCCGGCCTGGACCGCAACCAGAGTGGAATGCTCAACGCCCAGTTGGTACTGTTGCTCGCCAATCATATTGGCGATACGGAGGTGCTGCGCCAGGCGTTCGCTTTGGCGCGAGCGAAGGTAGAAATGATCCAACACATGTGAGTTCGCTTCCGGAGCGGTCACGTCGCACTGGCAGCTTGCCGGAGCATACGATTGGCGACTGCGCGATTCTCGTTTGACCGCACACACACGCTTACGCCGCCAGGCGTCGAGCGGCGCCCGTTGACAGCAGTACTTGCCGTTGGCGTCGAAACATTTTCTGGCATTCTCTTAACCGCCAAGCAGCTTCCCGTTGAGAAGGGCCTGCAGCGTTTTGACGAAGAGAATCGCAACCACGACGCTCAGCAGACCCAGCAGGACGATTGCAATCACCGTCACGGGCCACGCCTGCACAAACGCCGCGTATTTCAAGGCAGCAGTCGTGAGCGCCGCCATCGGAAAGCTGATTGCCCACCAGCCCGATCCAAACGGAATTCCGCCGCCAAACACCTTGGGCACCAAGGTGATGAACATGAACAGCCCGAAGTAGAACAGCAGACCGGAGAACGTGTCGATGTGCTGCGTGAAATTGGAGTAGGCAAGGAAGCCCACTTCGAACGGAGCGACCAGGATCAGCATCGAAGGAATCATGCCGGCAGGAAGGCGCTCGTGGTGAATGATTCGCGACATGATGATCGTGAACAAAAGGAGCGCGATCATCGTCCCGACGGCCAAGGCAAAGAGGTTGACTTCGCGCGCCCACGGCATCGGCATGCTGCCGCCCGCAACCGCGATGTCCAGGGTGGCCACTCCCGGAATGAACCATGCGGGACAGGCTTTTGCCGCATCGATCTGACCGTGCAAGAGCCGGCCTTTGATAGTGAAACAGAGGGCGATCGTCAGAACCGTTCCCACAATCCAGATGACTTCTGCAAACGCCTGATTCAAGTGAGAAACGATCGAGGAAAGCAGCAAGATAGCGATCGGGATCGTCCCGAAAAAACTGCCGACGATGGGATGGCGGAATTCGCCGCCGACGACGTCTGGATGTTTGACCGCCTTGACGAGGTAGCCGACGCTCAATGCCAAAAACAGGATGATTGCCAGGCAACCTGTGACCTCGGATATCAGCTTGCCGACCACGAGGTCGTGGCTGGCCTGGCGCCATGCAATGGACAGTCCTGCGATGCCCATCACCGATGCGAACAGGTTGACGGGTAAATTTCTGATGGAGGCATTTCCTCGCGAAGTTTGCCGATGGGTATGCGAAAGCGTTGACACTCAGTGTTCTCCGGACTCGTGATGACATGCGACGACGTCGCTTGAGGCTGGCGAGTCAGGGTCTCATTGAGACGCCGTTGTCTCGCCATTGCACCCGTCTGCAAACACGGTCGATCGGACGGCTGCACTGCAGAAGCACAATCCGGCGCTGACGAAGCGATGACAGGCGGTGTCCAGATAGTATGGGATCCGGCGTGCGCGGATAACCGCGTATTCCTGAGAATCATCATTCCAAAACTTGAGAATACGTCTTGGAGATGTTCATGGCCGCGGCCACGTATTTCGCGATATCGCTGCGAAGATCCGCTTGGGTCAACAATGTGCGGTAGTTAAACGGAGGAAAATGTGATTGGCGTGCCAGCGCGTCAAACAGTTTGTGATGTGCCTGCCAAGGCACGCGCCATACGGCTTTGCCCCCAATCAGACGCGAAATTAGCGCCTACACTGAACGTACGTCGAAGTTGCTCACATGCCGAACGGATACGGTAATGCGTACGGAGGTCTTGAATGGGTTCACTCGTATCCATGTCACGTTGGTCCACTGACAATGTGGTGCCGGAACATCGATTGGATTACTACGCGGGCGCCCTTAGCCAAGCGATCATCCCCATCTACCTGTCTCATCGCCCCGATGGTCCATTCGATGCCCATATTGAAGTGGCTTCGGTCGGCACTCTGTCTTTCATCCGCCAACAAGGCAGTGCGCATCGCTGTTTCACCGACACCGCGAGCATTGCGCGCAATCAGGAAGATAGCTTCCATCTCGTCCTTAACCGTGCCAGCTACTGGCAGGTCGAGCATTTGGGGCGCAAGCGCTGCGCTCCAGGCGACGCAGTATTGGTCGATGCACGTTATCCGGTCGATTTCGACTCGCCAACAGGGTACGACTATCTTCACGTCAAATTGCCGGCGGGCTGGCTGCGTCAGTGGGTTCCGGCACCCGGCTCCCTGGCCGGCATCCACTTTCAAGCCGCGTCGGGCTGGGCGCGCGCATTGACCGCATTTGTCGCGAGCCTGACGCCCGATTTCCTGCGTAGCCCGCCCCTACCCTTGTCCATGATTGTCGATCAACTCGGCTCGTTGCTGGCACTTGCAGCGCACGATCGAGCGACCTTGCCACCGAAAACCCCACCCGACCGGGTCGGACAAATTAAAGACGTTATGTGGCAAATGTGCAGCTCGCCAACGCTCACTGCCGCGGACGTCGCCATTGCGGTTGGCATGCCGCTGCGCTCCTTCCACCGGTGCTTTACCGCCAGTGGAATGACCTTCGGACGTACGCTAACCGACATGCGCTACACCTTGGCAACACGGATGCTGGAGTCCCCTTTGCACAAGCGCCTGACAATAGGAGAAATCGCCCACCGCGCCGGCTTCTGCGACGCCTCGCACTTGAGTGCCACTGTACGTATACGCAGCGGAAAAACACCCACACAAATACGGCGGGACGCCATAGGAAACGACGCTGCGGCCAACGAATCATGAGCAACGTAAATCACCTTTCGGTCATCCACTGGTCAACTGATGACGTCGCCCCGAGCGAGCGCTCGGAAAGCGTAATTGCGGCCCTGGACAGAGCCATCGTGCCGGTCGGAATGGAAATCAAGGACACGGCCAAATTCGCGTTCCATATGGATTCGATTGAACTCGCCGACGGCTGCGTGCTGCTTCACCAGAAGGGCTCGGCACACCGAACATATCGACGAAATCGGGAACTGGCACGCAGCGAAGGCCGGACCTTCCACTTCATGCTCAACCTGGCGTCTGATTTGCTGATCGAGCATTGCGGCAGAAATCGCGTACGCGCTGGAGACGCAATTCTGATCGATTCCGAACATATGCTGGAACTCACCATTCCCAATCACTTTGAAGTCATACACATCAAGATGAGCGAAGAATGGTTGCATCGTTGGCTCGCCCCAGTAAGTGCGCTGATCGGTCAGCGCGTATCATCGACTCATGGCGTCGACCGCGCGCTGACCACATTCGCCGCACAGCTGGCACCGACAACGCTTGCCTGCGCAGCACTGAATCCAGCGACACTTGCACAGCAATTCGCAACCATGCTTGCCATGGTAGGCAATGAACACGGCGGCAAGCGTTCTGGCATCGTGGCACATTGCGCCGATACCTTCGACCTGGCTATCGCAATCATGAAACTGCATAGCGCAGAGCCACTTACCATTTGCGCACTGGCAGAAGAACTGAAAATCCCCGAAGCACAAATTGAAGCCGCACTCGCATCTAACGGCCACACATTTTCAAGCGCACTCGCAGCACTCCGTCTGGACGCAGTGGCGCGTATGCGCAACGCACCTAACTTGAACCACTTGCCGCTCGCCGAGTTATACGCCCGAGCCGGCTTCACGCGTCCCCGCGATTCCGAACCGCCAATACTCGCAGGGTGACGCTGCTGCTTCCGGGAGGCGCTGCTTCACTTGCGTCTGCTGCGCCTCGTCCGACAGTACCCGCCCTTATCCTCGCTCCCTTTTCATTCAGCCGTGCAGTCCTTGATTGCAGCCGGCGCAGCTTTGCCTGCGCCTGATGCTGCTTATCGGCCGGAATCCCTTCTCCCCCATCGCCTTCCAATGCGTTCGCATATGGAGAGCGATGGCACACGCATCACAAAGAGTTTGGATCACTGGCACGGTAAAACAAATCGCCCTCCATGGGTGACGTACATTGGTTTACAAGCACTGCGGTGCGGCTTTCATCCCATCAGATTTTGCAGACCAATGACGGAGCCAGTATGAATGCCAATGGTTTTATCGGCGCGTTTTACATCGGAGGCCAGGTCCTCGCGGCCATGACGGCGCAAACGCTGCTGCCTGATTGTCTTGACAGTTGTGAGCCTTCTTCGTCGTACGCAGCCCAGGCAAGCGCTGCAACGCCGGCTTCATCGGATGCACTTCAAACCTTCAACGCAATTATCGACCTCATGGAGCTGGTATGAGATACGACTTTATCGTGTGCGGGGCCGGGTCTGCCGGGAGCGTGGTCGCGGCGCGCTTGGCAAGCAATCCTGAAGTAAACGTTCTGCTGATTGAAGCTGGCGGCAGCGACACGCAACCGGAGGTCATGGAGCCTGCACTCTGGCCTCACAATCTCGACTCGGAACGCGACTGGAGCTTTACTGCTGCACCGAACCCCCATTTAAATGGTCGCGCCATTCCTCTGAACATGGGCAAGGTACTCGGCGGAGGATCGAGCATTAACGTGATGCTGTGGGCGCGGGGCCACAAAAACGACTGGGAAGATTTTGCGGCGGAATCGAGCGACCCGGCATGGGGTTATGAATCGGTTCTGGAGATCTACAAGCGAATCGAGGACTGGCAAGGCACACCGGATCCCCGCCGGCGCGGCCGAAGCGGACGGGTCCATGTCCAGCCGGCGTCCCAGCCAAAACCAGTTGCGCTAGCGCTGCTGGATGCGGCTGCCGATCTCGACATACCGACGTTCGACAGTCCCAACGGCGCCATGATGGAAGGACGCGGTGGCGCTGCAATCAATGAACTCATCATTCGTGCAGGCCGACGTTTCTCGATATACCGGGCTTATGTCGCTCCCCTCCTGGGCGCACCAAATCTTACGGTCCTAACCAATACTCTGGTCACACGTTTGGTGCTGCGCGGCCGAACTGCAATCGGCGTCGAGACGCTGCAGGAAGGCGGGCGCCGCACCGTGTATTACGCCGACCGGGAAGTCGTGCTTTCCATGGGCGCAGTACACACTCCGAAAGTGCTCATGCAATCGGGCATTGGCCCCGAAGGCGAGCTGACGACACATGGTATCGAAGTGATCCAGCACCTGCCCGGGGTGGGCCGCAACCATCAGGATCATGTCGCCTTTGGCTGCGTCTTCGAATTCCACGAACCTCAGGCCATTGGCTCTGGCGGGTCGGAAGCGACGCTGTACTGGAGCAGTCAAGCTGGCATGCGTCTCCCGGACATGTTCCATTGCCAGCTCGAGTTTCCCGTGCCCAGTGCGGAGACCGCGCTTCGCGGCGTTCCAGAGCACGGCTGGACCATGTTTGCCGGTCTTGCGCACCCTGAAAGCCGCGGCTCCATCCACTTGAGCGGTCCGAATCCTCGCGACCCGGTTCGCATTGAGGCCAATACGCTTTCGCATCCGGCGGATATGGGGGCAGCCCTTGCCAACATCGAGTTATGCCGAGAACTCGGCCACAGCCGGGCTTTCGCAAATCTCGTGAAACAAGAGTCTCTGCCGGGGCCGCTACCGAAGGAGCAAATGATGAATTACGCCCGTGATGCCGCTGTCACCTACTGGCATCAGTCTTGTACGGCGAAGATGGGTCGGGATGCCATGTCGGTCGTAGACAGCAGTCTCTCGGTCTACGGCATCCAAGGACTCCGGATTGCTGACGCGTCGATCATGCCGCATGTCACCAGTGGCAACACCATGGCGCCGTGCGTCGTCATCGGCGAGAGAGCTGCCGACATGCTTATCCAAGCGCATCTGTAAACACATGGAGGAAGACATGGATGTCTTTATTCAAACCGCTGCTCACACCAGGAGCAACACGCTCAAAGCGGCGCCGTTGGAGCCACCGTTATCGGGCCGAAGTGTATTCGAACGTGTAAGGGAGCGCCTGCGGGCTGCCAGTCGGCGCCTGCACGCACCGGAGCCGGATGATCTGTTTTGCAAGGCGCATGCCGATCCATTGCGTCCTTTGCATAGTGTTGAAACTCATGCCAACGAGTCGCCAGACAGTCGGCATAAACGCGAATCTGTTGCACCGGTGTCGATCGATGAATCGCCCGCTGGCCCCACCACGCAAATGGATGACACCAAGACATCCAATATTGCACACATCGACGATTTGATCGTGGCCGGTCCGCTGACCGTTGGTAGCACCTGCGCGCACCACCTGTGCCCGGTCACGGGCCCGCTATGGATCGGCGTACTAGCGCAAGGCGATGCCGAATCGGCGAGTTTGTCGAGATACGCATCGCTTGCTGACTCGGTCATGCGCAAGCCACAGACACAGGAAGAGGCGCTGAATCAGCTTGCTGACCTGCTGGTCGAGCATCTGCACCTGGCTGGTGTTGCCCTGATCATGCAGGCCGACCATCAATGCATGCAATGGCGCGGCATGACCGAACACGAGACTCACATCACCAGTGTGGTAATGCGCGGCGCCTTCCTTCATCAACCCGCCCTGCGAACGCAGTTTCTGATGGTGATCGTTGCCTGACGCCCCATCAAACCTGACGGCATACCGATAGCAACGGATTGGCCATGCCGCCTTTATCTTGCTGCACCAACGTCTTATCGAAGAGGACAATCATGGACGCTACACCTCATACTCCGCCTGTCGTTCAAGTCAGTACAGCAGCTCCAAGTGCCACGCTCCCCGCGGAGATTGTTGCCGCACTGAAGACGAATGCCGGCAATCCCCCCGGCGTGCGAGCCAGCTTTGCCAAAGGCCAGTGCGTCACCGGGACCTATACGCCGTCCGACAAAGCGGCGACTGTGACACGGTCCAGGAGTTTCACGCACCCATCGAAGGTGCTTGGCCGCTTTTCGGTCGGCGGCGGAAGCCCGAAAGTGGCCGATAGCAACCGCACCGTACTGCGCGGCTTCAGTCTGCGCATTGGACAGGGGCCTGATGTTTCAAACGTCTTGTTCGAGAACGCTCCTGTGCATTTCGCGAAGTCGCAGGCGCAAATGCTTGCGTTCCTGGAGGCGCGCACACCGGGACCGGATGGGAAGCCGGACCCGGCCAAGGTCAAAGCCTTTTCGGATGCAAATCCCGAAACGCTGAATCAGGCTCATTACGTCGCAGCGCATCCCGTGCCGGGAAGCTTTGCCGGGATCACGTATTTCGCCGTGCACGCGTTCCCGGCAACAAACGCAAAAGGAGCACACCGCTTCGTCAAGCTTCAGATCGTGCCCATTGATGGTCCGGTGACTCTGAGCGACGAAGACGCCAAGCATAAGCCGGACGATTTCCTCTTCCAGGATTTGAACGAACGGCTGGCGCACGGCGGTCTGCGGTTCAAAATCGTCGCAATACTGGACCGTGCAGGTGATCCCGTCATGGACGTGACGACTCGCTGGCCGGACGAAGACAGCCGCGAATCGGTAACGCTCGGCACCGTGCATATTCAGGCGCAGAGCGATAACGCGCCGTGCGACGCCACCATCTTCAACCCTGCAACCCTGGCCGATGGAATCGGGGCGCCTCCGGACGAGATTTTCGCTGCGCGCAGCACCGCGTATGCGGTATCACTCGCCCGTCGGCAATCGGAAAACGCCAAGCGCTGAAACAGCATGGTCCCCGCCCGCCTGACGCGGCGCGGGGCCGTAGCGTGGAACTTCAACGGGCCCTCTGATTTTGTTTCGGAGTCGGGATGCATTGCAACCGTGCCGGACATTGCAGTGAGCGGACCGGATGCGGAGCGAGCAACCGCTCCCGACAGCCAAGGAGATCGTCATGAAATTTCAAACCTGCCTTCGTGCGTTTGCCAGGACGGCGACTGTGTTCATTCTGCTGCTGACCGTGACGACTGCGGCGATGACGTCCTTGATTACGTGAGCCGAGTATCGCTCGAATCAATCTCGCCTACGGCGCAAGGAAACGGCGCAGTCCGCCATCACGAATTTGGAAACGTCGTCTCAGAATTCGCCATGCAGCCAAGAAGAGGACTGAAATGGATCGATTGCAGTCAATGCGCGTGTTTGCGAAGGTGGTAGAACTTGGTAGCTTTGCACGCGCCGCTGCCTCCCTGAATCTATCAGCGCCGGCAGTTACCCGATTGGTGGCAGACCTCGAGGACCATCTGCAGACGCGCCTTCTTCACCGCACGACCCGTCGTCTTTCCCTGACTGAAACTGGAACGGAGTATCTCGGGAGGGTGCATCGCATTCTCCACCAGATTGACGATGCAGAGGCTGTTGCGTCTGCTCATTCGGATAAGGCGACGGGCACACTACGGATGTATTGCCATCCAGCGTTCCAAAAGCAATTAGCGAAGCTGATTGCCGAGTTTCCGCTCCGTTATCCGGACGTGGTGGTGGACGTCACCGTCTCCGACGAGACACCTGACTTGGTCGCCGAGGCGTTTGATGTGGGCATTGTCGTCAACGACCAGAAGGTTGGGGCACGGATGATCACGCGCCAGCTGGCAAAATCGTCGCTTATCCTGACTGCGTCACCTGGCTACATCGCCCGCCATGGTGTACCCAATTCACTGGAGGAGATCAGGGAACACGTTTGCCTTAGCTTCACCTATTCGCAGCTATTCCATGGCTGCGCGGACAAGGCAGGCGTGACATCGAATTTCGAGACACCGATCCGAAGCCGAACCATTTCGAATAGCGGCGACTTCTTGCGTGAATGCGCGCTGGCCGGCATGGGCTTGATGTATCGGCCGTCCTTCGCGGTCATGGACGATCTGCAAAACGGGCGGCTCGTGCGCGTGCTGTCAGGGGAATGCCTGGGCATGCTGGGCGTCTCGGTGGTCTATCCAAGCCGCCTATTGGTGCCGGCAAAGGTGCGCGCGCTCATTAGAGTTCTCATTGAAGAATTTCCTGCGCCCGAAATCGACCCATGGTTGCAGAGCAGTTCCGCTATGCCCGACGCTTCTTAGGTGCACGTTTCTATGCCGAACGTCTAGCAGAATCGACGTTTGCAAGACAGAGGTGTCGGCGACATCAAGAGGCTCCACCACGCCGGCGCGTGGCGGAGATTGTGGAATGCAAGGGCTGAGGTAGCGTTCAAGCGCGTTCGCTCCTGCGTCTGCATTGCGAAACGGTGTGCATACCAAGAGGGTCAGCCCCCGATCAAGTGCTCACCGGCGAGCCGATTGTCGCTTTCGGTGCGAACCGGCCCTGCAAATCTGCTAGTCGAATCAATTGGCGCAGCCGGCGCGGGGAACAAGTCGGCAGCGTACTGACCGTTCGCGTACATGCGATCGGCATTGGAGCGGGCTGCAATTGCTTCGTCTTTCACCTCAGCACGCGTCTTGATGTTGACCGTTGGGCTACCGAACATATCGGTAGCATTCTGGCCGTTTGCGTACATGCGAACAGCATCGAAGTTGACGCGGGCCGCTTCCTCCTTTACTTCAGCGCGGGTGGAGTTGCCGGCGAACTGGCTATGGTCGACGTACTGTTGGGGGACGTCGGCAAATGCAGCACCGGCAATCATAAGAGCGGGAATGATGAAGAAGCGTTTGGCATTCATGGCTAGCTCCGATTCGAAGTGAAAGAATTGGGATGAATCAGCCGACACAGATTCGCGTTACGGCATGGGAGCAGTTTGCGCGGTAAAGCGCTTCGGAAAAACAGCTTGGGAGGCAATGAACAATTCCTCGCCGAGGAAGAATTCGTCGCCACAATAGCCACCTTAAATATGAGCACTGCGACGACTCAGCTCCGTTTTCCTGCTGGCGCCACTAAGCCGATAGTGAAAAATTCTGGGCCGTCATCGGTAATGCAATCGGAGCGTTCACGCAGCGTGACGCGTTGCTGCACTGTCATTGCAAAGTTGCGCGTCGCAGCCGTAAATACAAAGTGTGGCCGACGCTGGCCATCGTGAGGAGGAAGCATCATGAAGCAATTGCCTGACCATGTCGTCGCATACAAGCGGACGTCGGAATTTACCGAGGACAGCGTACCGGCGGGGTTGCTGCGGGCGCATCACACTGCCGCATCTGTCTGGGCGAAGATCGTCGTGCTCGAAGGCCAGCTGCAGTACACCATCAATGAGCCTCAGCCGGAGACCACCATCCTCGACAAGAATGTCTTCGGCGTAGTCGAGCCTACCGTGTTGCACGAGGTGAAGCCGCTCGGCAAGGTGCGCTTCTACGTGGAGTTCCACCGTTAGCCGGGGCGCCAGTCTGGAGACGCTGCCGCCTCGGCTGAAAAGGTGTCTTGGTAGCGCACATTGCATCTACCGGCAACTGCACCGCATTACTCCAACGCTGCGGCACTTCGAAGCCGGCGCTCTCGAGATTGCCTGCCCCATACAGCACGCATTCAGCACGCATTCCATGAGGCTTACCACGACAGGGCAAGCAGGCGCCTCGCTAGCGGGACCGGACACAGCGTAGTGATGTCGCTCCGTGACGCCCAGCGGAAGTCGTCCATCTCCGGCATGGGCCTGCCGGTGGCGCGGTCGACGAAATAGCTGGTGCACCGCAGGTGGGCCAAGCTTCGCAAGGCACTTGGACTACGCAACTTGAACAGGTATAGCGCCTTTTCCGGTTGAAAGCTGAAACAGCCAAGATCTTCAAAAAGCTGCTGACCAAACGCCAGGCCGGTCTCTTCCTGTAATTCGCGACGAGCCGCCTCGAGCGGTGTTTCGTCGTCGTGGCGCACGCCTTTGGGAATATCCCAGCAGTGCAGGCCGGTGGCATGGCAGAGCAGAATCTGCCGACTGGGGTTCACGATGATCGTGCCACACGATAAGGCAACGCCGGATCGGCGGGCAGGCGCATTGGTAAAACGCATGAAACTCCTTGCAGTTGCAACGTATGACAGAGTGTCAAAGGGCAAGCTAGTTCCAGGCAGATACAAATCGACAAGGCTCCGAGCACGTCGGTTACATGGGCTTGGGGATTCGTCGCCGTTCTTTACCAGTGATAAGCACCTGGTTTTGACATGAAGTTTCAAATCGGAATATTATCTAGACAAATATTTCTGCTTTTGGCAAAGAGAACGAGGCTGCATTTTCCAAAATGGCACGTGAACAGCTAGATCCGACCGATCGCCGACTGGTCAGCATGCTTGCATCCGATGCGCAGTTGAGCGTCAATCAGCTGGCCGAAAAAATGATGTTGAGTCCGCCGACGATACGGTCTCGCATGCGCGCCCTGCTGCAAAAAGGCGTCCTGAAGATTGTCGGCTTGCTCAACTTGTCGGAGCGTCCCGAGCTGATCTCTGCCTTTGTCGGCATCAATGCGAACGCCCGTGGCAGCCTGGATGAGTTGGCGCAGAAGATTGCAGCATTGCCGTTTGTCTCGTCGGTCAGCATCGTGACGGGCCGCTACGACCTGATCGTGGAGATCCTGGCTGCCGGAGACATGGACGATCTCTATCGTTTCACCTGCGAGCTGTTGCCCCGGGTTGCCGACGCCGGCGTGATCGAACGAAGCGAATCGTTTGTCGTGATGCGGTCGCGGAACAAGTGGGTCCATCTCCCGAAGGGATACTGGGAAGACGACGGACGCGAAGATGCTGCAGGCGCCGCACCGCTTGCCGGACCAACAAACTAAAAAATGAAAAATCTTCTTCCGGGGGATGGTCCTTCGGGAAGAGCACACGAGGAGAAGCGTATGAGAGCACCGAAATACCTGTTTGCGCTATTGCTGACGTGCCTGGGATTGGCGGGCATGACGGCAGCCACCCATGCATCGACCCTGGAGGACATTCAAAAACGCGGCGAGCTCCGCGTCGCGGTGCAGACCCAAGGACCTCCCTTCTCCATGGTGGACAAGAAAGGCGAACGTACGGGCAGCTCCGTCGAGCTGGCCAAGTTGATGGCTCAGGAAATGGGCGTGAAAGTCGTCTTCCTGGATCTCGACTGGGACGGCCTGATTCCCGCTCTGCTCTCGGGCAAGGCAGACATGCTTGCGGCCGACATGACGCCGACGCTGGCGCGTGCGATGAAGGTCGCATTTACCAAACCCTGGATCCACGTCGGCCCCGTCGTGGCAACCAAGGAAGGAAGCAAGTTCACTTCCGTCGAGGCATGCAAGGCGCCCGGTGCACGGATCGCCGTTCTCTTCGGCAGCACCGGCGAAAAGCTCGCCAAGACGCTGTTTGCCAAAGGCCAGATCAAGAGCTACAAAGGCGGCGGCCCGCTGCTTCTGGATGCGGTGAAAAACGGGCAGGCAGATTGCCTGGTCAACGATAGCACCGCGGTCGCCGGCCAGGCAGCAGGCTACCCGAAGGGCACCTTCAAAGTGTTCCCGGAGCTGCTTGCAAAAGAGTCGCTGGCCTTCGCCACCCGGTATGACTCCCTGGACTTGCTCACCTGGATGAACCTCTTCATCGATCAGACCACGATGGACGGTCGCCTGCAAAACAACCTCGACTACTGGGTCAATTCGGCCAAGTGGAAAGAAGAGCACTAAGAAGACAAGCACCAAGCTCATGAACTGAGTGCAGGGGTAGCGTCGCCGTGTTTCGCGCTACCCCTTTTCAATTCTTCACTTGAAAGATGGCCGTCTGATGTCCTTAAGCCTGAATGTTCGGGTGATCACGGAAACCCTTCCGGAATTCTGGGACGGTTTCCTGGCCACCGGACTGATTTCCCTGGCCGCATTTGGCGGAGCCATTGTCATTGGCATCATCGCCGCGGCAATGAGTCTGCAGCGGTCGCGTTTTCTCCGCGCGCCCGCGGTTGCCTACGTCGACGTCATACGGGCGACACCGTTGCTCGCCCAGCTCTACTTTCTCTATTTCGGTTTGCCCACGCTCGGCGCCGGCATGCCGGAGCTTGCGGTCGGCGTGCTTGCCCTGTCCCTGAACAGCGGCGCCTACGTCAGCGAAATCATCCGCTCCGGCATCCTTGGCATTTCACGCGGCCAGATCGAGGCCAGCCTCAGTTCCGGCATGAGCTACTGGCAGCAGATGCGGCTCATCATTCTTCCGCAGGCCTTGCGCCCGATGGTGTCGCCATTGATCGGCCAGGCCATCGTCCTGGTCAAGGACTCCTCCTTGCTGTCGTTGATTTCGGTGCTGGAACTGACGCGCGCCGGTCAAACGCTCGCGACTGACCGCTTCATGCCCGTCGAAGGCCTGACGATGACCGCTGCAGGCTATCTGATGATGTATTTCGCCCTCAAATTTGCCGCATGGGCCTGGGGCTACTTCAACCGCTTTTCCCTGAAGGGCTGAGGACCGCGCATATGGATATGTTGTTGGAACAAATCGTCGAGGTCTCCCAGTACTATCCCGTCCTCTTGAAGGGAATCGGCGCCACCATTGCCCTGTCCTTCCTGAGCATCGTCCTGGGAACCCTGATTGGCTTCATGCTGGGAATCGGCCGCGTGAGCCGGCATCGGTGGCTGTCGTCCATCATCGGCGCGTACACCGATCTGTTTCGCGGCACGCCTGTTCTGGTTCAGGTGTTTGTCGTCTTTTTCATTCTCCCGCAAGCCGGCATCGAGCTTGGATCGTTTACCGCCGGCGCCATCGCGCTGACCAACATGGCCGCCTGCTTCATTTCCGAGATTGTCGCGTCCGGCATCAAGACGGTGCCGCACGGGCAAATCGAGGCTGCGGTGACGGCAGGTTTCACGCGCTCGCAGCAGCTCAGGCTGATTGTGCTGCCCCAGGCCATCCGGATGGTCGTGCCGTCTCTGGTCGGACAATTCGTCTTGCTCGTGAAAGATTCGTCGGTCGTCTCCGCGATCGGGCTACTCGATCTCACGCGCTCCGGATGGATGATCGTGCAGAACGTGCCGAACGGCTTGCTGGTGTTTACCGTCGTGGGGATCGGCTATTTCGTGATTTGCTACCCGCTCTTGCACGTCTCGCGTCGCCTGGAAAAGGCCAACCCCATCCATGCGCATTGACGCATGGAGCATGGGGCAGCGCTACGCAACGATAAGGAATAAAAAGGCATGATTCATTTCAAGGGACTCAACAAGTGGTACGGGAAGCTGCATGTACTGCAGAACATCGACATGTCCGTGGCAAAGGGCGAGGTCGTCGTTGTCTGCGGTCCCAGCGGATCGGGGAAGAGCACCCTCATACGCTGCGTGAATGGACTGGAAAAATTCCAGCAGGGGGAACTCGTCGTGGACGACAAGCCCGTCAACGTCGAGGCCAACTTGCGGGCCCTGCGCATGGAGACGGGATTCGTCTTCCAGCAGTTCAATCTTTACCCGCACAAGACCGCGCTCGAAAATGTCACGCTGGCCCCGATTCACGTACGCCGGCTGTCGAAGGAAGAAGCCGATCGTCGAGGGCGTCAACTGCTGGAGCAGGTAGGATTGGGCGATAAATTCAACTCCTATCCGCACCAGCTCTCCGGAGGACAGCAGCAGCGCGTGGCAATCGCGCGCAGCCTCTGCATGCAACCGAAGATCATGCTGTTCGACGAACCGACCTCAGCCCTGGATCCAGAGATGATCAACGAGGTCCTTGACGTCATGGTCAATCTGGCGAAAGACGGGATGACCATGATCGTGGTGACGCATGAAATGGGCTTTGCCCGCAAGGTCGCTGATCGCGTGGTCTTCATGGACAAGGGCAATATCGTCGAAGTCGCTGATCCGGAAACGTTCTTCACGCTTCCCAAGAGCGAAAGAACGCGCGAATTCCTCGGCAAAATTCTTCATCACTAATCGACGTCGGGATATCGCATGACTCAAACTCTCACGCCCGCGGCCGGGTCGCCGCGAACGATCGCCGTCATCGGCGGCGGTGTCGTCGGCACCGCCGTCGCCCTGGTTCTCTCAACCAAAGGCTACCAGGTCAAACTCTTTGAACAGGGCGACATCGGAGCCGGCACAAGCTCCGGAAATGCGGGCGGGATCGTGACCGGCGCCGTGCTGCCGACCGCCACGCCGGGCGTGCTGCGCGCCATTCCCTCGTACATCTTCAACCCGGACAGTGCGGCGGTTCTCCGGCCGTCGTACTTCCTCCGGATTCTTCCGTGGCTGCTTCGATTCATCGCTGCAGGCAGTCCTCAACGTGTCGCCAGCATTGCGTCCGCCCTCGAGCCGCTGGTCTCGCGGGCGATGAAAGCGCACCTTGCCTTGACCGGCATCAGCAAGGCACAAGACCGTATCGACACCGTCGGCTGGCTGAAGGTCTATACGTCGGATGCCAGCTTTGCAGAAACTGCCTTCGAACGGGAGCTGATGCGCCGGCACGGCGTCAACTTCTCCGTATTGAATGCGGAAGAGATCGAAGCGCTCGAGCCCAAGCTTGCAAAGGGGGTGTGCAAGCATGGCATCTTCCAGCCGGAAAGCGGTTTTGTGAATTTTCCCAAGGGACTGACGCAAGCCTATTTCGAATGCGCCCGCGAACATGGCACGCAGCATATCCGCGAGACTGTGCAGGAACTCAGGCCGAGCTCAGCCGTCAACATCACGGTCAAGACCGATCGGCGGACCGAGACGTTCGATGCGGTCGTGGTGGCCGCCGGCGCATGGTCGAAACAATTTGCCAGGCAGTGCGGCGACGACGTGTGCCTGGACACCGAACGCGGGTACCACATGTCGTTCCGCGCGAACGGGAAACCGCTGTTGACCCGCCCGGTCTCGTTCCCTGATCAGCATTTCGTCCTGTCTCCGATGCATGACGGAGTTTCGATGGTCAGCGGGGATGAGCTGGCGGGCGTGGATGCGCCACCGGATTTTCGACGCATTCGCCGGCTCGTCCCGGCCGCGCGCAGGGCATTGCCGGGCATCGCAGACGCGGAAGTCCAAAGGGAGTGGATGGGCTATCGTCCCTCGACACCGGACTCGCTTCCCGTCATCGGTCGTTCGCCGCATCACCGCAACGTTTTTTACGCCTTCGGGCATGGCCATCTGGGTCTGACCTTGTCGGCCATCACGGCACAACTGATCGGCGGCCTCGTCGCTGACGACCCCGTGCCATTCGATATGACACCCTACCGGATCAACCGGTTTTGAACGGCGAGGCGATACCGCCTCAGCCTGAGTGAGCAAAACATGAGCAGCACGATTGACGGCGCAAAGATCGGCATCCTCTGCTGGGAAACCGGCCACGTTCCCAGGGGATTGATGCAGCTGGAAACCCTCGTGGGCAACAGCACGAACCCCGCGTCTTACGCGTATCCGATTCGTTTGAAGCCAGTAAAAGGCGCCAACGTTCATACGATCCTAGAGCACCCCGACCGGGCCGTGCTCCAGACCATGATCGAGGATGCCAGAGCCATGGTCGCGGATGGCGTGAAGGGCGTCACCACGAGCTGCGGCTTCAATGCCATCTTCCAGCGCGAACTGGCCGCCGCGATCAGTGTGCCGGTCTTTGCCTCAAGTTTGTTGCAGGTGCCTTTGGTCCGGCACATTCACGGGCCGACCAGCGAGATCTGCATCATCACCGCGAAGGCCGGCGCGCTTCGGCCGGAACACTTCCTGTCGGTTGGAATCGAGCACCAGGCAGGACTGATCGTCTGCGGGTTGGAAGAATGCGCAGCCTGGAACCGCATCTTCACGGAGCCGGAAATGGACGTCGATCTGGATGAGATCGAGAGGGAGGTGGTGGGGACTGCGCTTCGAGCACTGGAGCGGCACCCGAATATCCGGGCCTTCGTTCTCGAGTGCACCGACTTACCGCCATTTTCCGAGTCGATCCGTCAGAAGACGGGGCTTCCGGTCTTTGATTTCATCAGCATGGTGGACTACCTGCATTCCGTCATCTAGACACGAAGCTGGACGCATGGTGTTGCAGGACGTTATGTCTTGGCATTGCCCCGCGTTGCCTCTGCATCCACCCTCCCCTGCTGGGCCTTCACACTCTCCAGCATCTCCTCAAACGTCGGCACCGCGATCGGATCGCTCGCCGGGAAGGTGTCCTCCACCGCCTCGTCGAGCAGGGCTTGCGCCCTCTCCTCGAGGTCCTTCGAGTTCAACTTGCGTTCCGTCACGTCGCGATGCGCCGCATCCTCCGGCGACACATCCTTGGGCGTCACGGACGCCGAATCATTCCCTTGCGAAGAACGCGGCTCGTCGCGCCGGCCGGGGTTTTCTTGCTCGCTGCTGCGTTTCAGGTTGGACATACCGTTCTCCGAATCAATGCACTGCGTGGGAAGCCGTTCCTTGTATTCGGATGGCGTGGCGGGACACTAGTTCTGAGGACCGCCCCGTGGATGCCGTGGCCGACTGGCCTCAGGCGCCGTCCCTCAGAGAACGCAACGCCTGACCTCAATCACGCCACAGATTTGTATTCGGATTGTTGAGAGGTGTAATCAGCCGTAAGAACACGCTGCCCTCTTCAAGAGCTTGCCTATACTGCCTTGGAAAGGATGCATCTCATGAAAACGTTTTTCAAGCGTGCGACGCTGATCGCATGCGTTGCAGGAAGTTTGACCGGCTGCGCTGTGTACGGTCCTCCGCCTGGCGCTTACTATGCCACTCAGCCGACCTACGGTTACGCGCAGCCAGCCGCGGCGTACCCCGGTTACTACAGTGCCGCGCCCGTCTACGTTGAGCCGCCGCCCGTGTCGTTCGGCCTCAACTTCGGCTATTGGGGCGGCGGAGGCTGGCGCCACCGGCGCTGAAGCCTGCAGCGCGGCCGTTTTCCAACAGCCCGGTACGCAGTTCGACTAGCGAACCGCGTACCTCGATTTCAAGGCAAAGAAGCCGCGGCTTCGCGGCCGCTTCCCGCTCCGGACAGCAACGAGGCCCAGTCCAATCTTTCCGCCACGCCGGACCTGCCGTCCGCCCCGCCCGTCACACCGCCCCTGCCTGAAAATCGGGCGCCGACCAATCGCCAGGTCGCGCTCATGAATCCTTGCTCGCCGTTGCGGAACAGTTCCTGCACTTCCTGCGGGAAGTTTCATGAAAGAAACCGACACGGCTTTTCGCCGGAAGAAGCGGCCAAGGCCGCATTGAATGGCGAAAGATGCGTCCCCGCACTTGAACCGATGTTCCTTCCAGGCAGCAAGCTGCCGTCGGCCCGTCAGAGCGTCGGCGTACCATCTTCCGTGCAGCGTGCGCACCGCGGATGAGGCATGATTGACCGCTCCGACGCAACAGACAAAGGATTGAACATGGACTATGTGAAACTCGGCCGTACCGGGCTGGAAGTGTCGCGGCTGTGCCTGGGTTGCATGAGCTATGGCGAGCCGCAACGCGGTACCCATCCATGGACGCTGCCCGAGGAACAGAGCAGGCCGTTCATCAAGAAGGCGCTCGACCTCGGCATCAATTTCTTCGACACCGCGAACGTCTATTCGGACGGCACGAGCGAGGAAATTCTCGGCCGTGCGCTCAAGGATTTCGCGTCGCGCGAGGATGTGGTCATTGCCACCAAGGTGCACGGCCGCATGCGCAAGGCGCCGAACGGGCAGGGATTGTCGCGCAAGGCGATCATGGCGGAAATCGACGCCAGCCTGCGCCGCCTCGGGACCGATTACGTCGACCTGTACCAGATCCACCGCTGGGATTACGGCACCCCGATCGAGGAAACGCTGGAGGCCCTGCACGACGTGGTCAAGGCCGGGAAAGCACGCTATATCGGCGCCTCGTCCATGTACGCATGGCAGTTCGCGAAGGCCTTGTATCTTGCGGACCGCCATGGCTGGACGCGTTTCGTCAGCATGCAGAACCACCTGAACCTGCTGTACCGCGAGGAAGAGCGCGAGATGCTCCCGCTGTGTGCCGCCGAGGGCATCGCGGTCATACCGTGGAGTCCCCTGGCCCGCGGCCGGCTGACCCGCGACTGGGATGAGCGAAGCACGCGCATGGACACCGACGAGTTCGGTCGCAAGTTGTACGAGAAGACGGCAGAATATGACCGCAAGGTGGTCGAGCGCGTCGCCGAGATTGCTGCGGCGCGCAATGTCCCGCGCGCGCAGGTTGCATTGGCCTGGGTGCTGCAGAAGTCTCCGGTCACCGCGCCCATCATCGGCGCGACGAAGACAGGCCATCTCGACGATGCCGTGGCAGCGCTGTCGCTAACGCTGACGCCCGACGAGATTCAGCGGCTCGAGGAGCCGTATGTTCCGCATGCCGTGGAGGGATTCAGTTGAGTCGTTCAGTTGAGTCGGGCAGATTGGCCTGGGGCGCCAGATTCATCGCACTTGGAATCACGGTGATGCACTTCGTAAAGGAAAAGTAGATCCATGTCCGACAAATTCCATGTCGAATTGATCGAGGAAATCGTCGTTGTGCGAATGCGGGGCGAGCCCACGGAAGCCTTGTTGGCGGATTGTCATGCGCGCTTGCTTGACATGGTGAAGCGCGCCGACCGCCGGAAGATCCTGTACGACTTTCTCGAGATGACCGCCCCCAAGCTGGACTTGGTGTTATGGCAGCAGCAGATGGTCGCAGCGCAGCATCTCGGCGACTCGCTGCAACGCGCAGTCGTCGTGCCGAACACCAGGCTCGCGTACCTGGCGCGCATCGCGTTTGGCGAGTGCAAGCATCAGATTTTCTATGACGATGTGGCCGCGGCCATGCAGTGGCTTGGCGCCACTCGGCCATGAGTCCGACCGCAGCGTGCCCGTCTGTTCCCGCGGTCGATGGCGTCATCCCGATGCAAACGGACGCGCGATGAACGCCAAGTTCTGGGATGACGGTTCGCTTAAGCCGCTCGCGGGCGTTTGATCGACATTGCAAATACCGCAAGCCCTGCCAGCGCCAGCAACGCCCCCACCCACCCTGTTGCAGACCAACCCAGTCCGGCAGTCACCGCCACGCCGCCCAGCCATGCGCCCAAGGCATTGGCAGCATTGAAGGCGGAGTGGTTCAGCGCCGCCGCAAGCGTCTGCGCATCGCCTGCCACGTCCATCAGGCGGATCTGGAGTACCGGCCCCAATGCGACCAGCGTGCCGACCAACAGGACATTGATGGAGCCCAGCCACACATGATGGGCGGTGAACGAGTAAGCGCCGAGAACCACCGCGCCCCAGACCAACAGGCCGGCCACGGTCGGCATCAGCGCACGGTCTGCGAAACGCGGGCCGACGATATTCCCCAGCACCATACCGACACCGAAGAGCGCCAGCACGATGGGCACCTGTTCCAGCGGCATACCCGCGAGCGTCATCATCGTCGGCTTGACGTAGCTGAACACCGAGAACAGCCCGCCAAACCCGATGGCGCCGATGGCCAGCGTGAACCACACTTGCGGCCGCGTGAGCGCCCCCAGTTCGCGCAGAGGGCTCGCGCCGGCCTCGGCGGGTATCTCCGGCAGTTCATGGAGAATCAGCACTGCACTGAGGATGGCGATCGCCCCGACGAATACAAATGCCGCGCGCCACCCCAGGACCTGGCCAAGCCATGCTGCAATCGGTACGCCGATCAACGTGGCGACCGTCAGGCCCAACATCACCTGGCCGACGGCTTGCCCACGCCGTCCGGGCGATGCCATGGACGCGGCAACCAGCGCCGCGACGCCGAAGTATGTGCCGTGCGGCAGACCGGCAAGAAAACGCAGCAAATTGAGCGAGACATAACCCGGAGCGGCGGCGCTGGCGAAATTGCCAAGACCGAAAGCCAGCATGAGCGCAATGAGCAATCGCCTGCGCGGCCAGCCTGCCGCCAGCACAGCCAGCAAGGGCGCGCCGATCACGACCCCGAGCGCATAAGCGCTGATGACATGACCTGCCTGCGGAATCGTCACGCCCAGGTCGTGGGCGACTTCGGGCAGCAAGCCCATGATGACGAATTCGCCAGTGCCGATGGCAAAGCTGCCAACGCCCATGGCAAGGTTGGCGCGTAGCGAAGAACCTGTTGGTGTATCAGTGGATGTGCCGGAGGGAGAAGTCGATTGGGAGAACGAGGACACGAACAGCTCTGAAGATGCGGTGAAGTGAAGCGTCAAGATTTTACCCAAAACCCGCCGCTTCTTCAGACGCACTGGCATTCCATGGACGCAACACCGTTGGCCCGCACGCTGAGGCCGATGCTTGCCAAAGTCGCCTGACACCATGACTACCCGCCTGGGCCAATGCAAATGACAACGCCGGCGACCGCAAGGCTTGCGCCAACAAGGCGACGGCCTGCCACGCCGGATAGCAGAATGCGCTCGCACGTCACAGCGATCGCCACAGCGGCCATCCACCGGACATCCATGAGTCCATGGGCCACCAGGAGCAAGGCCAGGCCCAGGCAGTCAAGAACGCAACTGCCGCCAAGGCGCATGCCGCTGCACCAGGCATCGGCGAGCGTCGCGCGGCACGCGCATGGTGCCGCGTTACAGGCGTACAGATACCGCTGCTGCGATACCGCGCCGTGCAACATGCCACCCGCGACGAGCGCAAGTCCGGAACTGCCTGCAAGGCTTTGTGCCAAGGCTGAGAAATGATTCGCCGTTTGCACCAGCGCCATGCCGAGCCCATACGTGACGAAGCCCGCCAGCGCCCACGCGCAGAAGTAGCCGAGCCCTGCGGCACCGGCAAGGGCATTCGGGTGCCGCGACACGCCGTCGAAGCGCCGCCGATACCGCCACAATGTCGGGCCGAGCGACGGCAGCATCATCGGAATCATCATGGTGGTCCACATGGCGACGAAGACGAGCGCGGAGGACAGTCCCGACTGCCCGCACATGGCCGTCCACATCGAGGATACGGACCACCCGCCCGGCATGGGCGTCTCGCCCATCGATGCCATGGCGCCGCGCCACAACCATGTCCCGGCTGCACCGGCCGCCCAGCACAGCATGCATGCGCCAATGAAGCGCCGGCGGAGCACCCGCTCGTGCCGGACGACGCGATGCGCTTCGCCGGTTGCCGCTGTGCCGGTCGCGCGCACGGTGGTCATCAGCGGCTGTACTCGTCGCGGCGGCGCCACCAGACGCCCGTCTCATTGCGCCCCTTGGGTGCGCGATCCAGCCATTGGTACATGCCCCAGAGGCTGTCCAGGCCGCGCGCATAGCTGGAGTAGGTATGGTAGACGGCACCGTCTTCCAGCACGAATGCACTCAGTCCCGGCCGGTCACGCGTGTACGTGGCCGCATCGGTTCCGGTCATGGCCGCAATCTGGTCGACCGCATTCGGAGCGACGTCGGTCGTCCATTGCGAAACCGTCTTCCCGGCCAAGGCCGTCGGCATGGGCGCCTCGCGGCTGTAGTTGTATTCGATAGTGCCGTCGCGCTGCTGCTGCTCGCTGAACCAGACGTTGAAGTCGGCATTGAAGTCGCTGCCGGAGGACGACGCCCAGGGGAAGCTCCAGCCCATCCGCTCCTTGTAGGCCTGGAGCTTGTGAAGCGGTGCACGGGACACTGCCGCGAGCGTGACGTCATGGTTGGCCAGGTGGACGGCGATGCCCTCGAAGCCGTCCGCAATCGCCGAGCAGGATGGGCAGCCGGCGGTGTAGTCGGGACCGAACATGAAGTGGTAGACCAACAGCTGCGAGCGGCCCTGGAACAGATCGGCCAGCGACGCGGCGCCGGCGTCCGTATCGAAGCGGTAGTCTTTATCGATGCGCACCCACGGCAAGGCTTGCCGTTGCAGCGCGACGGCATCGCTGCGGTGCGTCAAATCGCGTTCCGCGGCAAGCAGCTGCAGGCGCGCTGCGAGCCAATCCTCACGGGAGCCGGTGGCATGGTTCGGCATGATGTCATCCTTTCTCTGAAGTTGTTTGGTAAATCGTCTATCGAATTACGCAGACGCCTTTGCGGCACGAGCGACACGTCGCCGGACGCGTCCGGTCCGCACTCGCATCTCGGCTTGCATTGCGTAACGCGTCCTAGATTAAGATGGCTGCCTGAACGGCGGGAGTGACAACTTTGGCGCGATTTCGATGGAATCTCTGATCACTGCAGCTGCCCTCGCGCTTGCTCGCGGCGACCCGATCGGCGCGCTGAACCTCGTCGCATTGCGCAATGACGCGGAGGCCTTAGCGTTGCGTGGCATTGCGATGGCCCAGCTCGGCGATTTGACACGCGCCCGCGCCCTGATTCGCAGCGCGGCCGCCGCCTTCGGCCCAAGGGAAGCGCTGGCGCGCGCGCGTTGCATCGTCGCGGAGACGGAAATCGCGCTGGCCTCGCGCGAGCTGCGCTGGCCGGCGAAGCGACTGGAAAGCGCCCGTGCGACGCTGGCCGCGCACGGCGACCTTGCCAATGC
>SPQI01000347.1 GCA_004570315.1 Oxalobacteraceae bacterium OM1
CGCCCAATACCTGGTAGTCCGGCGGCAGCAGGCTGGGCTCCGCCAGGAAGGCCTCGAACAACTCCTTCACGATGCGCCGCGCTTTGCTGGTCATGCGGTTGACCAGGTAATGCTGGTAGAGGTTATCGCGCAGAAAGCGCTTCAGCACCGCAGCTTCCTGCTTCATCGATTCCGAAAACGTGATCAGCGGCGGCGCATTGCGCACGTCGTCGACACTCTGCGGCGACTGGCTTGCGATACGCTCCATCGACGCGCCGATGAGGTCGACGATCAGCGCATTGATCATGCGGCGTATCGTCTCGTGGATGGCGCGGCGGCCCGTGATGCCGGGGTACGCGCCCTCGACTTCATGCCAATGCCGGGCATAGAAATCGACTTCATCCAGCTGTGCCGTCGTGATCAGGCCGGAGCGCAGGCCGTCGTCGATGTCGTGGTTGTTGTAGGCGATTTCATCGGCGAGGTTGGCGAGCTGGGCTTCGAGCGTGGGCTGTTTCTTCTCGATGAAACGCTGCCCGACATCGCCGAGCTTGCGCGCGTTGTTCAATGAGCAGTGCTTGAGCACGCCCTCGCGCGTCTCGAACATTAGATTCAGGCCGTTGAACGCGCCGTAATGCTCCTCCAGCTCGTCGACCATGCGCAGACTCTGCAAGTTGTGTTCGAAGCCGCCGAAGTCCTTCATGCAGGCGTTCAACGCATCCTGGCCGGCGTGGCCGAACGGCGTGTGCCCGAGGTCGTGCGCCAGCGAGATCGCTTCGACGAGATCTTCATTGAGCCGCAGGTTGCGCGCGATGGAGCGGGCAATCTGCGCGACTTCGATGCTGTGCGTGAGCCGCGTGCGGAACAGGTCGCCTTCGTGATTCACGAAGACCTGCGTCTTGTATTCGAGTCGGCGAAACGCGGTGGAATGAATGATGCGGTCGCGATCCCGCTGGAATTCCGTGCGCGAGGCCGGCCCCGGTTCTGCGAAGCGCCGGCCTCGCGATGCTCGCGAACGCGCGGCATAGGATGCGAGGTGGGCTTCGAAATCCATCAGCGGGAACAGGCCTGGAGTGTGGCGAGCAAGGCGCCCTGCGGGACCGGCATCACCACCGACGTGCCGAGCGGGCGCAGCAGAATGAACTTGATCTGGCCGCCTTCGTTCTTCTTGTCGACCTCCATCAGCTCGAGCCAGCGTTCCGGCGCCAGCTCGGGCGGCGTGGTCGGCAGGCCGGCAGCGGCCACGACGGCACGGATGCGCGCTACCGTGGTGTCGTCGATGAAACCGAGGCGCTGCGACAGATCCGCGGCCATCACCATGCCGCAGCCCACAGCCTCGCCGTGCAGCCATTCGCCATAGCCGAGACCGGCTTCGATGGCGTGGCCGAAGGTGTGACCGAAGTTGAGGATGGCGCGCAGCCCGCCCTCGCGCTCGTCCTGGCGGACCACGTCCGCCTTGATTTCACAGGAGCGACGAATGGCGTAGGCCAGCGCATCGGGATTGCGCTGCACGAGCGCAGCGATGTTCGCCTCGATCCAGTCGAAGAACGGCACATCGATGATAGCGCCATGCTTGATCACTTCCGCCAGCCCGGCGCTCAGCTCGCGCGACGGCAGAGTCTCGAGCGTACCGGTGTCGGCGATGACGGCCTGCGGCTGGTAGAAGGCGCCGATCATGTTCTTGCCGAGCGGGTGATTGATGCCGGTCTTGCCGCCGACGGAAGAGTCGACTTGCGAGAGTAGCGTCGTCGGCACTTGGATGAACGGCACGCCGCGCATGTAAGTCGCGGCGGCAAAGCCGGTCAGGTCGCCGATCACGCCGCCGCCGAGTGCAACGAGCGTCGTCTTGCGATCGCATTTCTCGGACAGCAAGGCGTCGAACACGCGCATCAGGCTGCCCCAGTTTTTTTCTTCTTCACCGTCCGGGAGAACGACGGTCGTCACCTGCTTGCCCGCGGCCTGCAATGCCGATGCGACGCGCTCGAGGTAGAGCGGCCCTACTGTCGTGTTGGTGACGATGGCCACGCGCTTGCCGGCGACATGCTGCGCCAGCAGGGCGCCGCCGAGCAGGTGCTGGCCGATGTAGATCGGATAGCTCCGCTCGCCCAGATCGACTTGCAGATGGACCGGGGAGGAAGAAAGCTGCGCCATGGAAAGTTCAGTTGCCGGTTTGAGTGCCGTCCCCGGCGCCGGAGGCTTCCAGGTTCAGCTTGGAAATGATGTGCTGTACCAGCGATTGTACGTTAGGACGGCCGGTTTCGATGACCATATCGGCAACTTCGAGGTAAAGCGGCTCGCGTTCGCGGGCCAGCTGCTCCAGTTTCTGACGCGGATCGGCGGTGCGCAGCAGAGGCCGGTTCTTGTCGTGGCTGGTGCGCTGGAGAATGTTCTGGATGCTGGCGCGCAGGTAGATCACCGTGCCGCGCGTCTTGAGGTATTCCCGGTTCTCGGGTCGGAGGACGGCGCCGCCGCCCGTGGCGAGCACGATGCCGGACTGCGCCGTCAGATCGCGGATCGCGTCGGATTCGCGCTGGCGAAAGCTGGCTTCGCCTTCGATTTCGAAGATCAATGGAATCGAGGCGCCGGTACGCGCCTCGATTTCATGGTCAGAATCGACGAACCGCTTGTCGAGCTTGCGGGCCAGGGCGCGGCCGACGGTAGTCTTGCCGGCACCCATGAGGCCTACGAGGAAGATGTTTTCGGTCAATTTGGCAAGTTGCACGCACGGAAGCCGTAAGGGCTGATGACGGCACTGGACGGGGACACACCCGTTACGCCGCTGACATCGGCAATATTACCGGGCGGCGGAGTGTTTTGGTCCGACAGGTCCGTTGCCAATACCGGCAGGAAATATGCTGCCGTTTGATACGTTGCCTCTGTACCGGAGACGGTTCCACGGATCGTCAGCTGCACTTCTACCCAGTTGCCGCGGTCCTTCGGATACGTCAACGACACTTTAGCTTGCCCATTGGCGTCCGTCGTGCTGCTCGCCGTTACCGAGACAGGCAGTCCCGGTTCGAGTACACCGCTACCGTTGGTGTCTTCACCCGCGTCGAGGATGCCGTTGTGGTTGACGTCCTCATTCAAGCAAACGGACACGCCCTGACGCGCCCAGGCCTTGTTCGCCGTGTCGTACACATAATACCCCTTGGCATAGCGGGTAGGATTGACCGACGCCGTGATGGCCACGTTCGGGACCGGGTTGCCGGCTACGTCAGTGATCACGACCGAATAATCCTGCTGATAGCTCGCGTTCGTCGGGGCGGAAATCGTGTTGCCCGTACCGGCCTGGATCGAGATTGACTTCTTGGATACGGTGAGTGCCGTCGTCGCCGAAATGCTGGTTCCCTGGATCTTGGCCTGGATGACGACGCCATTCTTCGGCGTATCCGCCGTTCCCGCGACGAACAGGACCGATGCAGTGCCATTCGCGGCAGTAATCACGGGGCTCGCGTCGGAAAGCGTGCCGCCGCTGCCATCGGCCACGATGGAGAATTCGACCACCGCATTCTTGACGAAGTTGTTGAAGGCCGAGCCGTCCCGCACGATGGCAGTAATGGTGCTCTTTTCCGTCTGTCCATTGGCTGAGTTCGTCCCGATGACGGCAGGATCGGCCTGGAGGGTAATCGTTGCCTGCGACGTGAGCGCTGCAACGAATTCCAGATTGCCTTGTGCCGACGGACCACCCGGTACGGTCGCGGTTACCGTTGCGACACCAGCCGTGTCCGACTTGAGATACACCGGCTGCGAGTCACCAGACACCAGGTTGACGGCGCTCGATGCCAGCTGTGTCGCGCAGGTGCTGTCGCTGTAAAGCTTGCCGCGCGAGGTCGTGAGATTGACGCTACCGGACTGACCGACATTGTTGACCTCATACCGCGATACGACTTTGGTGCAAGACGTCGTCGTCAATGCCTGGCTTGTCGCGTTGTTCTGACTATCCACCATGGCAACCGAAATTTTCGCCGCATTCACGTTGACGGGCACGGAAGCTGACGTGCCCTGAGCCGACACCGACAGCGTGTCGGTACCCGACTGCGACGCTGTCACGGTCAACACGACCTGGCCCAGCGAGTTGGTCAGGGGAGCGGACGACGAGCCGCCGTTGGACGTCTTTACCGCGATGCCGTTGCCCTTCTGCGAGGCGAACGTCACCGGAACATTGGCAACCGCATTGTTCGACGAATCCTTGACGGAAACCGTGAAGTCGCCCGTTCCGCCGGCACTGATCGTGCCGGGGCCGACGATGGTCACCGTGGTGTTCACGACATCCACTGTGCCCGATGCGGTTTGCTCACCGGCTTTTACAGTGACTGTGATGCGGCGGTTGGTGCGATCGCCGGCCGTTCCGAGCAGCGCCTTGGCTTGGCCGTTCTTGTCGGTCTTGGCGTCGACATTGCTGAGCGCGCCGGAACTCGCTGTAAATGTTACGGGAACGTCTGCCACCGCAATGTTGTTTGCGGTCTTGACGAGTGCTGTGACCGTGACTTCCGTGCCCGCCGTGCCCGCCGATTTGAGTTCGGCGCTACTGAACAGAATGGAGATGGATCCGACGTTGTTGCTCGTGGAGCCCAGCACGGTGCCGGGAGACCCGCCGCCGCCGCCGCACGAAACGAGCGCGACGCTCGTCAGCATGCCGGTTGCGGCTCGCAGAAAACGGTGGAACAGCGAGCTTGCTTTTAAATTCATATCCCTACCCTTAATGTGACGTTCTTGGTTTTGTTGTCTGTGTGCTTCTTGTTATACGTGGCGGTTCAGCGTGCCGTCAGTCGATCGGCCACCACTTTCGGCGTAATGAAGATCAGCAGTTCCGTCTTGTCGTTGGTACGGCCGGTCGACTTGAACAGATGCCCCAGCACCGGTAGATCGCCGACGAGCGGTACTTTTTGTTCCGATTCACGTTCGACCTGCTGAAAAATGCCGCCAAGGACGACCGTGCCGCCGTTTTCAACCAGGACTTGCGTCTTTACGTGCTTGGTGTCGATTGCGAAGCCGGCACGCGTTTCGACGCCCACGCTATCCTTGTTCACATCCACATCCAGAATGATGTTGCCGTCCGGCGTGATTTGCGGCGTCACTTCGAGCTTGAGGTTGGCTTTGCGGAACTGAATCGAGGTCGCACCGCTGGAAGTCGCGACCTGGTATGGCAGCTCGGTGCCCTGCTCGATCACCGCTTTCAGCTGGTCCGCGGTTACGACGCGGGGGCTCGAGATGATTTTCCCCTTGCCGTCCGCTTCCAGTGCGGACAGTTCCAAGTTGAGGAAACGGTTCGCCGCCGATGAGAACAAACTGATGGCCAGGCTAGTCGGCGTAGCGCCGTTAATGCCTGCCGCAGGCAGATTGATGAATTGCGTGTTGTTATAGCTGGAATCGGTGACCGCGGTCTGGCCGGTCTGCTCGCCGACACCGGTATAGTTGCCCGTCACGGCAATACGGTTATTCCCTGAGATCTGGTAGCCCGGATCGCCGCCTCGGATGCCGCGCAGGTCGGAGAAACCGAGCTTGGCGCCCAGATTCTTGCTGAACTTGTCGTCCGCTTCAACGATGCGCGCTTCGATCAAGACCTGTTTCGATGCAATATCCGTCTTCTCGACCAGCTTGCGAACTTCTTCGATCTTAGACGCAATGTCGGTCACAAAGAGCTGGTTGGTGCGTGGATCGATCACCGCACTTCCGCGCTTCGAGAGCACACTCTTCTTGGCATCACCCCCGGAACCGTCGATGCCGAACACCTGCTTGAACGATTCCGCCTTCTGATAATTGAGCTGGAACGTCTCGGTACGCAAGGGTTCCAAATCCGCGATCTGCGCTTTTTGCTCCAGCTCGAGCTTTTCCTTGGTGAGCAGTTCGTCGCGCGGCGCGATCCAGATGACCGAACCGTTCTTCCGCATGTCGAGGCCTTTGGCCTGCATGACGATGTCGAGCGCCTGGTCCCAAGGCACATCCTTGAGGCGCAGAGTGACGTTGCCAGTCACGGTATCGCTGGTGATGATGTTCAGGCCCGTGAAATCTGCGATGACTTGCAGCACGGCGCGCACCTCGACGTTCTGAAAGTTCAAAGAAAGCCGCTCGCCACGATATCCCTGCGTGCCTTGCACGAGCTTGTTCGGGTCTTCCTTGATCGGCTTGACGTCGATGACGAGCTGCCTGTCGCTCTGGTAGGCGCTATGCTCCCACAGCCCGTTCGCCGCGATATCGAGACGAACGCCGTCGCCCTTCGGTGTCGCTGTCACGGTGCGCACCGGCGTTCCGAAATCCGTAACGTCGAGCCTGCGGCGCAGCACTTCGGGCAAACCCACCTTGAGCAAATCGACGGAGATCGTCTGCCCTTGTTGCCGGACATCCGCCGCCACCTGACTGCTGGGCAGTTCGATGACGATGCGTCCTTCGCCGTTCGCGCCACGCCGGAAATCGATGTCGCGCAGTTGCTGCTTGCCGGGTGCCACCGGGTTTGCGGCTGCAACGGGTACCCCGGACGCCGTCACGGGCGTTGCCACACCGCCCGACCCGTCGATCGCCACGACGAGCGTATTGCCATCGACGGTTGTCGCATAGTTCAACGGGCGGTTGAGATTGAAGACGAGTCTGGAACGGTCGCCCGCCTGCACCACGTTGACGTTCCTTACGTCGGAGAGCCCGATCTCCTGGACGGATTTGCCCGTGCCGTTTGCCGTGTTTGCGAAATCCAGCGCGATACGTGACGGGTTAGTGATCGTGAAGCCGATGGGCGGTTTTGTGATCGGGTTCTTCAGGCCAACCTTGACGATCACGTTTGCGCCTTGCTGATTGGCCGTGATCGACTCGATGGCATTTTCCTGTGCGGCCACTTGAGCACAGAGAAACAGCGAGCCGATTGCGACCAGCGGCAGGCGGAACAGGCTGTTGAAGCCCCTCGAGAATTCGCCGTTGCGGACTACTGCGTTCATTTTTTGTTCTCCTGCAGCTCTAACTTCGCTTCGCGCTCGACCCACTCTCCTGCCGCGTCGCGCACGATCTCTTTGATCTGGACATCGGATTCGGAAATCTTGACGATTCGTCCGAAGTTTTGTCCGACATGATTGCCTACCTTAGCCTGGAACACCGCCTTGTCAGCCTGCAGCAATGCATAGGTGAGGCCGGGCTTCTCCAGCGTGCCCACCATCTTGATGGTGTCGAGCGGATAGCTTTCGAGCGGTTCCTTGCGCCGCTCCATGTCCGGACGAATGCCATTGCCGGTACCCGTCTGCAGCTTCGCCAGCGCGATCGAAAGCTTGATCGGGCTGAATGGGTCGACTTCGCTCTTCATCGTGTACGAGAATGGAGTGAACTTCTTCGGCTCGGCAATCTTCTGTACCGTGACCGGAGTAACCCGCTTGGTCTCGTCCATCCACTGCTTCACTTCCTGCACGCCGCCATCGCCACAGGCAGTTAGAACAAGAGCCGCAAGAAGCGGCGCGATCGAGATCGGCTTCATTTCTTCGCTCCCTTGCTCTTGTCTTTTTCTGCCGCCTTGCGCTGTGCCGCAACCTCTTCGCGGTCAAGGTAGCGGAAGGTTTTCGCCACCGCCTCGAGCGTCAGCACGCCGTCCTTGCCCGTCACAAGGTTCAGATTGTTCAGCGTGACGATGCGGGGAAGATTGGCGATGTCGCTGGTGAAGGCGCCGACGTCGTGGTAGCCGCCGGTTACCTTGATGTCGATGGGCAGCTCGGCGTAGTAATCCTTCACCACGACCTGCCCCGGTTTGAACAATTCGAACTGCAGGCCGCGCCCGAGCCCGGACTGGTTGATATCCGAAAGCAGCGCATCCATTTCGGCTTTGCTCGGCAGCTGCTTCTCGAGCGTCGCGACATATTCGCCGACCTGCTGCTTCTGCTTGCGCAGGGCCTCGAGGTTGATCGCCTGCTGGACCTTAATCTTGTATTGGTCCTTGAGTTTCTGCTCTTCCTGCTCTCCCTGTTCGAGCTCGGTCCGCTGGCCGTCGAGGTAGAGGAACCAGCCGAGCACGATAACGGCGACGGTCGTGAGCACCGCGCACAACATGCGCGGTACGATCGGCCACTGGCCTGGGTCGCGTCCGTTCAATCCGCGGAACTGCTCCGCGACGGTCTTGCCAAAGTTTTTCAAGTCAGCCATGGTCGTCTCTCACATCATGGTTTCTTGGATGCGGCGACGGCAGCGACCTTGGGGCCGGCAGCGCTGATATCCGGCGCGCCTTCCTTGTCCTTGTCGCGGGGACGCTTGATGCCGACGTTGACGGTGAAGTCGAACACGCGCTTCGAATCCTTGCCTTGTCCGACGGCGGTGGAACGGATCTCGATGAGGTCGGGGCGCTCCAGCCACGGCGAATGGTTGCTCAAGTTGCGCAACAGTTCCGACACACGCTCGTTCGACTGCGCGTAGCCGGCGAGAATGACCCGCTGGTTCTCCTGCTTCAGGCTACGCAGATAAATGCCCTCCGGTACCTGCTTCACCAATTCATCCATCAGGTAAACCGGCTGATTGCGATCGCTCTGCAAGTCCTCCACCGCCTGTTGCCGCGCTTTCAGACCATCGATTTCCTGCTTGAGTGTGGCAATTTCCTTGATCTGCGCATCCAGTTTGTCGTTCTCGGCCTTGATGAAGCCGTTTCGCTGGTTTTGATTCGCGATCTGCGCCGCGATGAAGCCGGCGTATGCGATTTGAAGTCCCAAGCCGATGAGACCGGCCAGCACCAGCAGGCGAACGAACGCGGCCTTCCGCTGGCGGCGCTTTTCCTCGCGGTGCGGTAGTAAATTGATGCGTACCATTAGTCGAACCTCCGCATCGCCAGGCCGCAGGCCACCAGGAATGCCGGCGCTTCCGCGCGCAGCTGCTTTTCCCGGATGTTGGGTGATAGTTGCATGCCCTGGAACGGGCTCACCACAGAGGTGGAAATCTTTGTGCGATCCGCCACCATTTCGACGAGGCCAGGAATGATCGCACAGCCACCGGCGATGAAAATCTGATCGATACGCGTAAAGGGCGTGGACGTATAGAAGAATTGGATGGCCCGAGTGACTTCCAGGGCGACGCTGTCGAGAAAGGGCTCCATCAGCTCGCGCTCCCATCCTTCCGGCAGCTCTCCCGAACGCTTCTTGCTTTCGGCATCCTCGAACGACATGCCGTACGCTCGCACGATATCCTGGGTGAGCTGATTGCCGCCGAACGGCTGCTCGCGCTCATACAAGGTCTGACCGTCCATCAGCATGGACACGTGCGTGACCTGGGCGCCGATCTGGAACAGTGCGACGATCTGGCCTTCGCCGCCTTTCGGCAATTGAGCCGTGACGCGGTCGATGGCGCTCCGGGCCGCGTACGACTCGATGTCCATCACCATGGCTTTCAACCCGGCCGCCTCCGCCACGGCTACCCGGTCCTCCACCTTTTCCTTGCGCGTCGCGGCGATCAGCACTTCGACGTCGTCCGGAGCGTTCTGCGCCAGGCCGATGACGTCGAAGTCGAGGCTGACTTCATCAAGCGCAAAGGGAATGTACTGGTTGGCTTCGCTTTCGACCTGCACTTCAAGCTGGTCGTCGGAGAGGCCGGCGGGGAGGATGATCTTCTTGGTGATGACGGACGCGGGCGGCATGCCGAGGGCGACCTGCTTGGAGCGCGTTCCGCTTTTCTTCCAGACGCGCCGCACCGCTTCGCTCACCTGTTCGATGTTCTCGATGTTGCCGTCAATGACCGCGCCGCGCGGCAGCGGCTCGCTGGCGAAGCGCTCGAGCCGGTATTCGCCCTTACCCGCGTCGGACAGCTCGACGAGCTTCACGCCGGAAGTGCTGATGTCGACGCCGACCAATGGCTGGCTCTTCTTGCCAAATAACGATCCCAGATCTATAGCCAAGGGTCGCTCCCCTAAAATGTGGCTTATTGCGTGAACGCACCACTTATTTACCTGTCGAAATACTGGATACTTCCCACCCGACTGCTAAAATTCTGTTTAAAAACCGGTATTTAGGTGACATATATCCATTGTTACATTAAATCCTAGCAACAAGGTTCGGACGCTGTAAAGGGATTTCCTGAGGGGAACATGCAACTCCGTTGCCAATTGCCCACGTTGCCGAAAGCAAAATATTAGCATCTTGGAAATATGCCGTCGAATTGCCGGCCGGTATAATTTCCCTGTTCACCCACCTCCCACCGCCTCCCCGCATGCGTACTGAAAACTCCCCGGGCGACTCGTCTTCCGCCACGCCCCGGCCCCCGTCTCCCCGCTCTGCGGCGGCCCGCATCGTCCTCGCCCTGGTCGGCGGCACGCTCGGGCTGGTGCTGGCGGGCGCGCTCGTCATCGCATTTGCGCTGGCGCTGGCCTACCCCAATCTGCCGCAGCTGGACGCGCTGACCGACTACCGGCCCAAGATTCCGCTGCGAATCTTCTCCGCCGATAACGTGCTGATCGGCGAATTCGGCGAGGAACGCCGGAACGTGGTCCGCATCAAGGACGTGCCGGAGGTGATGAAGAAGGCGGTGCTGGCGATCGAGGACGACCGTTTCTACGAGCACGGCGGCGTCGATTACGTCGGCATCCTGCGCGCGGCACTGCACAATGCGACTGGCGGCGCCAAACAGGGCGCGTCCACCATCACACAGCAGGTCGCCCGCAACTTCTTCCTGTCCAGCGAGCAGACGCTCAAGCGCAAGCTCTATGAAATCCTGATGGCCTGGAAGATCGAGCAGAACCTGACCAAGGACCAGATCCTCGAGGTGTACATGAACCAGATTTATCTGGGTCAGCGCGCCTACGGTTTCGCCTCCGCTGCGCAGATCTATTTCGGCAAGCCGCTCAAGGACATCACCGCCGCCGAGGCCGCGATGCTGGCCGGCCTGCCCAAAGCGCCTTCGGCCTATAACCCGGTGGCCAATCCCAAGCGGGCGAAGGTGCGCCAGCAGTACATCCTGGAGCGGATGGCCCGCCTGGGCTATCTCACCGACGCGGAATACGAGGCGGCCAAGAATCAGCCGCTCAAGATCAAGACCGATACCAACGAGTTCGGCCTGCATGCCGAATATGTGGCCGAGATGACCCGGCAGCTGGTGTACGAACAGTTCAAGGACGACACCTACACGCGCGGCATCAACGTCTACACCACCATCACCAAGGCCGACCAGGATGCCGCCTACCTCGCGTTGCGCCGCGGCGTGATGGATTACGAGAAGCGCCACGGCTACCGCGGCCCGGAAGGCTACATGGAGATCCCGTCCGCGAAAGACGAGGCGGAAGACGCGATCGAAGTTGAATTGGCCGAACATCCGGACAGCGACGACATCGTAGCCGCGGTCGTGCTCGAAGCCTCGCCCAAGCTGGTGAAGGCGGTGCTGTCTTCCGGCGAAGAGATCGAGATCACCGGTCCGGGCCTGTCCTTCGCGACCAATCTGCTGAGCGACAAGGCGCCGCCAAACCGCAAGGTCAAGCGCGGGGCAATCGTTCGCGTCATGCAGGAAAACCATGCCTGGACCATCACGCAGATGCCGGAAGTGGAATCCGCCTTCGTCGCGGCCAACACCGCCGACGGTTCGATCCGCGCGCTGGTCGGCGGCTTCGATTTCAACCGCAACAAGTTCAATCACGTGACGCAGGCGTGGCGCCAGCCGGGCTCCTCGTTCAAGCCGTTCATCTACTCGGCTTCGCTCGAAAAGGGCCTGTCGCCGTCGACCATCATCAACGACTCGCCGATCAGCTTCGACGCCGGCCAGACCGGCGGCCAGGCGTGGGAGCCGAAGAACTACGACGGCAAATATGAAGGTCCGATGCCGATGCGCCGCGGCCTGACGCTGTCGAAGAACATGATTTCGATCCGCATCCTGCACAAGATCGGCGCGAAATACGGCCAGGAATACGCCACCCGCTTCGGCTTCGATGCCGACAAGAACCCGCCCTACCTCACTCTGGCCCTCGGCGCCGGCGCGGTGACGCCGCTGCAGATGGTGGGTGCCTACGCGGTCTTCGCGAACGGCGGCTACAAGGTGAGCCCGTACATCATCTCGAAGATCACCGACGCCAGCGGCAAGACGCTCTCCGAAGTGGTGCCGGACAAGGCCGGCGACGAGAACATCCGCGTGATTGACGAGCGCAATGCCTTCCTGATGGACAGCATGCTGAAGGACGTGGTCCGCAAGGGCACGGCGGCGAAAGCCGGCCAGATCCTGAAGCGTCCGGATCTCGCCGGCAAGACCGGTACAACCAATGACTCGGTTGACGCCTGGTTCGCGGGCTACCAGCCGCGCATCGTGGGCATCGCCTGGATCGGTTTCGACCAGCCCAAGAACCTCGGCAATCGCGAGACCGGCGGCGGCCTGGCGCTGCCGATCTGGGTCAACTACATGCAGAAGGCGTTGAAGGACGTGCCGGTGGAAGAACGGTCGGTCCCCGAAGGAATCATCCAGGCCAACGGCGACTACTACTATGCCGAGAACCCGCCTGGCACCGGGGTGCGCAGCCTCGGCATGGGCGATCGCCCGCCAGAGGAAGAAAGCCACCGCGACGAGGTCAAGAACGAGCTGTTCTGACCGCGGCAGCCGGAAAATGCCGAAGCGCCACGCTTCGGCTTTTTTTATTGGGCGAGCGACACCGCCACGCCACCCTGTTCGCTAACCAGCCGCGACAGCGCAGCAAACAGTTCGCTGCCGTCGCGGGTGTTGACCCAGGCATCGCCTTCGCGCCGGTAGTGGAAGCCACCGGAGCGCGCGGCGACCCAGATTTCCTGCATCGGCGCCTGGCTGTTGACGATGATCTTGGAGCCGTTGTCGACGAATTCGATGTCGAGCACGTTGCCGCTGCGGGCGCATTCAATGTCGATGTCGCCCTCGTCGGCCAGGCGCGTGAGAGCGCTTTCGATAGTGCCGAGCGTGGCGTCGGCCAGGGCCAGGAATTCGGTTTCGGTCATGCTACACTCCGATGAGATTGGATCCTGCCATTTTAATCGTGAAGCCCTCTTCCCATTCGCCCGCCGGCTGCGTCGCCGTCTGCGTCACCGTCGCTCTCGCATTGCTCGCGGGCTGCGGCCAGAAGGGACCGCTCTACCTGCCGGCCAAGCCGGCGCCCGCCGCCCAGACGCCGGCCACGCCGCCGGCCCCGGAAGCACCTGCCTCGAAGTAAGCTTATGTCGCATTTCTCTTATCGCAACGGCGTGCTCTGCGCCGAGAATCTTCCCTTGTCCGACGTCGCCGAGCGCTTCGGCAGCCCGACCTATGTCTATTCGAAAGCAGCATTGACGGAAAACTTCGCTGCCTATGCCGACGCCTGCAAACGCGCCGGCCACGGCGACAACCAGGCGCTGGTCTGCTATGCGGTCAAGGCGAACAGCAACATCGCAGTGCTCAACGTGCTGGCACGCCTCGGCGCCGGCTTCGACATCGTCTCCGGCGGCGAACTGCAGCGCGTGCTCGCCGCGGGCGGCAATCCGCGCAAGGTGCTGTTCTCGGGCGTCGGCAAGACGCGCGAGGAAATGCGCCTCGCGCTCGAGCACGACATCCTGTGCTTCAACATCGAATCCATCGACGAGCTCGACCGCCTCAACGAAGTGGCCGGCGCCATGGGCAAGATCGCGCCGATTTCTCTGCGCGTGAACCCGAACGTCGACGCCAAGACGCATCCCTACATCTCCACGGGTCTTCGCGAGAACAAGTTCGGCATCGCCTACGAAGACGCGCTGCCGGCCTACCTGCGCGCGAAGTCGCTGCCGCACCTGCACATCACGGGCATCGATTGCCACATCGGTTCGCAGCTCCTCGACGACGCGCCGCTGCTCGAAGCGCTCGACCGCCTCATCGATCTCGCAGACCTTCTCGCGGCGGAAGGTATCGCGCTGCATCATCTCGACATCGGCGGCGGCATCGGCATCGCGTACAACAACGATACGCCGGTCGCCATCGGCGACTACCTCGGCCGCGTATTCCAGCGCATCGATACCTGGCGCGCCGAACGTTACGACGGCAAGCCTATCCAGATGTTGTGCGAGCCGGGCCGCTCCATCGTCGGCAATGCGGGCGTGCTGCTGACCAAGGTGGAATACCTGAAGCACGGCGCGGAGAAGCACTTCGCCATCGTCGATGCAGCGATGAACGATCTCATGCGTCCTGCGATGTACGAAGCATGGCATGGCGTGCAGGCGGTCGCGCCGCGCAGCGAAGCGACGCAGGTCTACGATATCGTCGGGCCGGTCTGCGAATCCGGCGACTGGCTGGCCCGCGCGCGCGAACTGGCGCTGCACCCGGGCGACCTGCTGGCGATCATGTCGGCTGGCGCCTATGGCATGACGATGGCCTCCAACTACAACACCCGGGGCCGCGCGGCAGAAGTGATGGTCGACGGCGACCAGGCTTACCTGATCCGCAAGCGCGAGACGCCGGCCGAGCTGTTCGCGCTGGAATCCATCCTGCCCTGACCGCCTCATGCGCCGCGCCGCCGCATTCCTGGCCGCCGCCGTTCTCGGCGGCCTCGCCGGCGGCGCCTTCGGCGCGCACCCGCTGGTGACCGAGGACGCCTGGACACAAGATCCGGGCCGTCACCAACTTGAACTCAACACCGACACCATCCGCGACATCGACGGCCCTGACCGCATCGCCGGCGCGACGCTGACGTACGGCTGGCGCGAGGGCCTCGACCTGTTCACTTCCCTGCCGCTGGGACTGTCGTCACCGCGCGGTTGGGGCGATGCCTCGGTCGGCGTCAAATGGCAATTCGCCAAGCGCGACGCCTTCACCTTCGCATTGAAACCGGAATTATTTCTGCCGACCGGCAGTGAAATGAAGGCCTTGGGCACCGGCAATCCAAGCATCGGCGTGACGCTCGTCTCCAGTGCCGTACTGGACCGCTGGCAGTGGCACGCCAATGTGGCAGCGAACATCAACCGCTATCGGCGCGAAGAAGACCGTGCGCGATTCCGCAATGTCATTTGGCGGGTGTCGAGCGCCGTGGAATATGCGCTGACGGAGAAGCTGCAATGGCTGCTCGATGCCGGGCTGTCGCATTCGCAGGAGGCGGAGGTGACGCGCCTGCCGATGCATCTGGTCACCGGCTTCATCTATTCACCGAATTCCGATCTCGACCTCGATGCCGGCCTGCGTCTGAACCGCCGTTGCGGCGACTGCGGCACACTCGGCACGCGTCAATTCGGCGTCGGCCTCACTTGGCGGTTCTGAGCGCGCGGCTGAGCGAACCACGACCAGTAGGCGCGCGCCGCCAGCAGCACCAGCACGACGGTGCCGAACACGATGGGCTGCTCGAAATCGTGCTTGCCCGCCTTCATCCACCAGTAATGCAGGATGCCCAGCGGCGCAATCACATAGACCAGCCGATGCAGCCATTGCCAGCGCTTGCCGCCGAGGCGGCGCACCATCGCATTGGTGCTCGTCACGGCCAGCGGAATCAGCAGCACGAAGGCCGCGAAGCCGACGGTGATGAATGGCCGCTTGACCACGTCCTTGAGCATTTCGTCGATGTCGAAGAAATGGTCGAACCAGAGGAAGGTCGTGAAGTGCAGCGCGGCGTAAAAGAAAGCGAACAGGCCGAGCATGCGGCGCAGCTTGATGAGCCAGTTCCACTTCGACAGCCGGCGCAGCGGCGTGACGCCGAGCGTGATGCACAGGAGGTACAGCGTCCAGTCGCCTGTGTTGCGGGTGATGAACTCGATCGGGTTCGCGCCGAGCTTATCGGTGAAGGCGAACAGCACGAGACGCGCGAACGGCAACAGCGCGGCGAGAAACACGAGAGACTTGACCGTCGTCAGCTGACGAGGAGAAGGATTCCACATCGGAGCACCTGAAGAGAAACGGCGCAGCGGCTGCCGCGCCCAAGACCGTATACGTCAGAAGAACTTCTTCAGATCCATTCCGGTGTAGAGCGATGCGACCTGATCATAGCCGTTGAACATCAGCGTCTTGCGCTTGCGCGTGAAGAAGCTGTCCTCGCCGATGCGACGCTCGGTCGCTTGCGACCAGCGCGGGTGATCGACGTTCGGATTCACGTTCGAATAGAAGCCGTACTCCTGCGGATTGGCGATGTTCCAGGCGGTCTGCGGCTGGTCCTTCACGAAGCGGATCTTCACGATGGACTTGGCCGACTTGAAGCCGTACTTCCAGGGCACCACGATGCGCACCGGCGCGCCATTCTGGTTGGGCAGCACTTCGCCGTACATGCCGAGCGTGAGCAGCGTCAGCGGATGGTTGGCTTCGTCCATGCGCAGGCCTTCGACGTAGGGCCATTCCAGGACCGGGCTGGTCACACCGGGCATCTGTTTCTTGTCGGCGAGCGTGACGAATTCGACGAACTTGGCGTTACCCGTCGGCTCGGCGGCCTTGATGATGTTCGAGAATGAATACCCGATCCACGGAATGACCATCGACCAGCCTTCCACGCAGCGCAGGCGGTAGACGCGCTCCTCGAGCGGCGCCAGCTTCATCAGGCTGTCGAGGTCGAGCGTGAGCGGCTTCTTGACTTCACCCTCGATGGACACTGTCCACGGACGCGGCTTGAGCGAGCCGGCATGGCGGGCCGGATCCGATTTGTCGGTGCCGAACTCGTAGAAGTTGTTGTAGGTGGTGGCGTCCTTGAAGGCTGTCGGCTTGTCCATGAGGACAAAGGACGTATTCGGCTTGGCGGCGAGCTTGGGTGCGCCGGCATTCTGCGCAAAGGCTTCGCGCATGGCCATCTCGGCCAGCGCGCTGCCGGCGATGGAGCCGAGGGCCAGTTGCTTGATGAAGGAGCGGCGCGATTCGAACACCTCGCGCGGGGTGATTTCGGACGGGAACGGCAGGTCGCGGCCGTTCGGATTTCGCTTGATCAACATGGCGGCTCCGGTGATTGAGATTGCTGCTTGGTCAGCTGGCGATGCAGAAACCTTACACCAATTTCACCGGAGCCTCAGGGAGCGGCTCGATTCAGAGCGCGCCGTAGGAATGCAGGCCGGAGAGGAACATGTTCACGCCGAGGAAGGCGAAGGTCGTCACCAGCAGGCCGACCAGCGCCCACCACGCCGCGACCTGCCCGCGCAGGCCTTTCATCAGGCGCATATGCAGCCACGCGGCGTAGTTGAGCCAGACGATCAGCGCCCAGGTTTCCTTCGGGTCCCAGGACCAGTAGCCGCCCCAGGCCTCGGCTGCCCACAACGCGCCGAGGATGGTGGCGATGGTGAAGAAGGCAAAGCCGACGGCGATGGCCTTGTACATCACGTCGTCCAGCAACTCCAGCGACGGCAGGCGGTCGGCGAGGACGCCCTTGCTCTTGAGCAGGTAGGCCACCGACACCATGGCCGCCAGCGAGAAGGTGCCGTAGCCGATGAAGTTGGCCGGCACATGGATCTTCATCCACCAGCTCTGCAGCGCCGGCACCAGCGGCTGGATTTCCGCGGCCTCGCGGCTCACCGTGTACCAGAGCAGGAAGCCGACGGCCGCCGAGATTACCAACAGCACGAACGGGCCGAGCTGGCGGGTGGCGTAGCGTTGTTCGTAGTAGAGGTAGAACAAGGCGGTGATCAGCGAGAACAGCACGAAGACTTCGTACAGGTTCGAGATCGGGATGTGGCCGATGTCCGCGCCGATCAGGTAGGACTCGTACCAGCGCACCAGCATGCCGGTGAAGCCCAGGATGACGGCCGCCCAGCACAGCTTGCTGGCGAGCGCGCCACCGGTCGGTGCCTTCAGCACGAAGCCGCCCCAGTAGAACAGCGTCGACAGGAAGAACAGCGTGCTCATCCACAGGATGGCGGACTGGCTGGAAAGGAAGTACTTCAGGAAGAACTTCTGGTTGGCGGCGTCGAGCGTGCCGCCGTAGAGCGCGATGGCCGAGAGCGCCAACACGGCGAGCAGCGCCATCACCCAGCGCACCGGCTTCCATTGCCAGCCAAGCCAGGCAAAGGTCGGTGCCGACATCAGCAGGATGCCTTTTTCATACGCATCCATGTAGGCGCCGTACCGGTTGAATGCGAACAACACGCCTGCGAGCAGCGCGGCCGCATAGAGCCAGTCGATGGCCGACAGGCGCTTGAAGAAGCCGGCCGGCGGGGTATAGGTCGGGGCCTGGGTGGCGTGGGGGGCTTGGGTCAGTTCCATCGTGATTCTCCTGCGCCGCGTCGGGCGGCACATGACAAGCTTATGCCGATTGCGCCAATTGCGCTTTCAGCGTCTCGAATTCCTTTTCGAAATCCAGGGTCTTGCGCTGCGTGCTCATCGCCATCAGCGCCTGCGTGCCGCCATGCGGGCCGGGCTTGAGCCAGATCCACAGGCGGCGCTCGCGAATGTACAGCATGGAGAACACGCCGAGCACGAGCAGCAGGCAGCCGAAGTAGACGACGTTCTTGCCCGGCGAGCGCGTCACTTGCAGCACCGAGGCCTTCACTTCGTCGAATCCGCGCAGCTGCAGGTAGACCGGCGCGCCATAGAAGAACGCATCGGACATCGCATTGGTGGCGATCTGCAGGAAGCGTGCATGCTTCTCGTCGGCCGCGACCGGCTTCAGCCCGTCCTTCTCGCGCGCAGCTTGCCACAATTCCCACAGGCTGCCGTTCAGGATTTTCATGAAAATGTCGGCCGCCTTTTCCTGTTCGCCGGCCGGCACTTTTTCGAGGAATTTCGACACGGCCAGATACCCGCCGCCGTTCTCGTCGCCCGCGAAAATGCCCATGCCGCGCACCGCCGAGGCTTGCAGCTGGGCGCGCAGCTTCTCTGATTCCGGCTTCGACTCGGGCATGGCGCGCTCGGCATAACGCTTGGCGGCAACTTCACGCAATGCCGGATCGGCAAGCGCCGCGCGCAGGCGCACCCAGTCCTCGACCGTATCGTTGTCGTCGGCCGGAATACGCAGGTAGCGGAACGGCTCGTCCGGTGCCGTGCGCACGCCGGAGAGGAAGACATACGCGCCGTCGATCAGCACCGGCTGCATGTAGTTGTGATACTCGCGTGCCTGGCCGTTCTTGTCGCGCAGCTTGTACTGCACGCTCGGGCCGACGTTTTTCAACTCCTTGCTGTTGGCGTTCTTCGCTGCCGAGCCGAGCTGCTTGTTCAGGCCTTCGGTAAAGCTCTTGTTCTGGTTCACCGCCCGCACGTCCTGGCCGGTGTTCTCGACGTTGAATGGACGAAAGCCGCTCCACTCGACGGTGTATTCGGTGCCGCGGCTGCTGGCGAGCGGCGTGGAGCCGCCGACTTCGCCGGCGACTTCGAAGGTCTTTTCGCTCGGCCCGACCATCGGGTACCCGGCCAGCTTGAGCTTGCTGCCGCCGTCTTCGAAGCTCGACTGGTAGACCGCCACGCCCTTGTAGATCAGTGGCTCGTTCACCTTGATCGTCGCCGGAAAACTCTTGCCGGTCTCGTTGTCGCGCACGACGACTTCGCTGGCAAAGAGCTTCGGCATGCCGGTCGAATAATGCTCGATAATGAATTTCTTGAGCTGGATGCTGAACGGCAGATCCTGGATGAGCACGCCTTCCTGGCGCGGGATGATGGCGGTGCTGCTGGTGGCGCCCTCCGGAATCAGCGTGTTGCCGCGGAAGGTCGGGTTGGCAATGGGCAGGCGATGCTGGGCCGGGATCTCGGCGATGATGCCGTTGCCGCCGAACGGCGTCTTGCCGAAGGCCCATTCCTGGAAGCGGATCGGCAGATCGGAATCGAGCAGGCCGCCGATGCAGATGATCACGATGGCGCTGTGGGCGAAGATGTAGCCCCACTTGTTGGCGGCGCCCTGTTTCGCCGTCAGCAGCACGGCGCCATCCTTGGCGACGGACTTGACCTTGTAGCCGGCCGCCGCGACGCGCTCGCCCAGCTGCTGGGTCAGCACGCCGGCGTCGGCGCCCGCGTGCCATTCGGCATGGTGATGGAAATTGCGCAGCGACTGCTCGCGCACGTTTTCGCGCCAGCTCCGCATGTCCTTGAGCATCTTCGGCGCGTTGCGGATGATGCACAGCGTGGTCGAGACGACCAGGAAGCTCATGATCAGCAGGAACCACCAGACGCTATAGACCGCGTACAGTCCCAGCTTGCCGAAGACCTCGAACCAGAACGGCCCGAACTGGTTGACGTAGTTCGGCATGGGCTCGTTCTGCTTGAGCACCGTGCCGATGATCGAGGCGATCGCAATGATGGTGAGCAGGCTGATGGCGAAACGCATCGAGGACATCAGCTCCACGATGTCCGCCAGCCAGCGCCGTTCGGTCTTCAGTTGCAACCCGGAGGTTGTCGTTGCATCCATGTGTTCATCTTCAAAAGCAAAAGGGGCGGCCTGTGCCACCCCCTCCGTCACTGCTTGAGCTGCCTGAGTGCGGGCTTGTGCCCGCCGATCTTTTTACTTCAGGCCGGCCATGTAATCCGCGACCGCCTGGATCTCGTCATCCGACATCCGCTTGGCGATGGTGTTCATCTGCGGGCTGTTCTTGCGCGCACCCGAGCGGAAGCTGGTCAGCTGGGCGATCGTGTAATCCTGATGCTGGCCTGCCAGGCGCGGGAACTGCGCCGGGATGCCGTTGCCGCTGGCGCCGTGGCAGGCTGCGCAGGCCGGCACGTTCTTCTCGGCGATGCCGCCGCGGAAGATCTTCTTGCCCAGGTCGATGGTGTCCTTGTTCTTTGCAGCGCCCGGCTTGGCTTGCTGCTTGTCGAGGTAGGCGGCAATGTTCTTCATCTCGTCTTCGGACAGCGCCTTGGCGATCGGGCTCATCACCGGATTCTGGCGTGCCGGCGTCTTGAATTCGGTGAGCTGCTTGACGATGTAGGTGTCGAACTGGCCTGCCAGTTTCGGGTTCTGCACGATCGTCGAATTGCCGGCCGCGCCGTGGCAGGAGGCGCAGGCCGGGATGTTGCGGCCGGCGTCGCCGTTGGTGTAAAGCGCTTCCCCTTTGGCCGGATCGGCCTTCGGCGCCTTCTGCTCTTCCGCCGCGAAGGCCGCCGACGAAACGGCCAGCATTGCGACAAACACGGACTTCAAAATCGGTTGGAACGCACGGTTCATGCAAACACCCTGATGACTTGATATTAAAATTGTTGGCCGGCTTGCCGCTGCGCCGCAATTCCGGAAGCAGAACCCGGACGCAGGACAATAACCCCTTATTGTACAATAGCTTTCCGGCACTTTGCCTCGCTACGGCGCTTTTTCTGCCCTCTCATGTCCCTGCTCTGGCAAGCCCGCTTTTTCACGACGGTCAACCATCTGAGGGACTTGCCCAAACTGCAAGTCCCCGAACTCGCTTTCGCCGGCCGCTCCAACGCCGGCAAGTCGACCGCGATCAACATCCTGTGCAACCAGAAACGCTTGGCCTTCGCCTCGAAGACGCCCGGCCGGACTCAGCACATCAACTACTTTTCGCTCGGCGGCGCGCACGTCGCCCAGCATCGCAAGGACGCCACCAGGGTGGACGAAATCCGCGCCCTGCTGGTCGACCTCCCGGGCTACGGCTATGCGGAAGTGCCGGGCGAAGCGAAGCTGCATTGGAACCAGCTGCTAGGTAACTACGTCCAATCCCGCGAACAACTGGCCGGGCTGGTGCTGATCATGGATAGTCGCCGCCCGTTCACCGACCTCGACGTGCAGATGCTGGAGTGGTTCGCCCCCACGGGCAAGCCGGTCCACTGCCTGCTCACCAAGGCCGACAAGCTCAACCGCAACGAATCGACGAACGCCCTGCGGCAGGCCCGCACGGTGCTGGGCAGCTACGTCGACGCCTCCGGTCAGCCGTTCCCGTTTTCCGTACAGCTCTTCTCGGCACTGAAGCGCATCGGCATCGAAGAGGCCGACGCGAAGATCCAGGAGTTGTTGGGTTTCTCCGAAGAGCAATCCGCAGCTGAGTAGCCGCACCCGTCAGAGAAAACGTGAGCGAATCCGAAGGAGAGCAAGCGATTCGGAGAGCGGGCCCCTGCCCAGTGCGTTGCGCAATGGTCTGAGGTCGGGTTCGAGAAGCGCAGTCGTACTTGAGTACGACGAGCATCGCAGGACCCGAGATCGGGCCATTTCGCAACGCAATGGGCAGGGGCAAAAAAAAACCCTGGAGAAAGGGGAAGATCTCCAGGGCAGTAACGCCTTATCGCTAATGCCACGATAGGCCCCGCTCAGGGAGGAGAAGCGGGAGGTGAGTGATCACCTAATGCTGAGACGGAAGCCGGCCGGGAAAGTTCATCATTGCTACGAAAATTTTTAATTGCACCCGATTGAATTGGATATCGCCATGTCAGACCACGCCAAACCGCATTTCCCCGCCATTCGCATGCGCCGCATGCGCAAGGACGCGTTCTCCCGCGCGATGATGCGCGAGAACGTCATCACGACGAACGACCTCATTTACCCCGTCTTCATTCTCGACGGCAAGAACCAGCGCGAGAAGGTGGCATCGATGCCGGGCGTTGAGCGCGTGTCGGTGGACCTGCTCATGGCGGTAGCAGAAGACTGCGTCGAACTCGGCATTCCGGTGATGGCGCTGTTCCCCGTCATCAATCCGGCATTGAAGACGCCCGACGGCATCGAGGCGATCAATCCGGACGGCTTGGTGCCGCGCGCGGTGCGTGAGCTGAAGCAACGCTTCCCCGAGCTCGGCATCCTGACCGACGTCGCGCTGGACCCGTACACCAGCCATGGCCAGGACGGCGTCATGACGCAGGAAGGCTATGTGCTGAACGACGAGACGACCTCCATCCTCGTGCGCCAGGCGCTGGCGCAGGCGGAAGCCGGCGTGGACATCGTGGCGCCGTCGGACATGATGGACGGCCGCATCGGCGCGATCCGTGCAGCGCTGGAATCGCACCACTTCATCTACACGCGCATCATGGCTTACTCGGCCAAGTACGCCTCGGCCTTCTACGGCCCGTTCCGCGACGCGGTCGGCTCGGCGGCCAATCTCGGCAAGGGCAACAAGTCGACCTATCAGATGGACCCGGCGAACAGCGACGAGGCACTGCGCGAAGTGGCGCTGGACATCGCCGAGGGCGCCGACATGGTGATGGTGAAGCCGGGCATGCCTTACCTCGACATCGTCCGTCGCGTGAAGGACGAGTTCAAGGTACCGACCTTCGCCTACCAGGTGAGCGGCGAGTACGCGATGATCAAGGCGGCAGCGCAGCATGGCTGGCTGGACCACGACAAGACCATGATGGAATCCATGCTGGCGTTCAAGCGCGCCGGCGCCGACGGCGTGCTGACCTACTTCGCGCGCGACATCGCCCGCCGCCTGAAGCAGGGCCATTAAGCGCCAGCGGATGCCGCCGGACAATTCGACGGCATCCTCTACTCCGCCGGTCTCCATTCGCAAGCGTTTTGCGGCTACCATTGCCCAAAACATGGGCGCCGCCCGACAAGAATGGAGACCGCGATGTTTCAAAAGATCATCACCCTCGCCACGCCTGTTTTTTTCCTGCTCATTTTCCTCGAGCTTGGCGTCGGCCTCCTGCGCAAGAAGAACACTTACCGCTTCAGCGACACCCTCAACAGTCTGAGCCTCGGCGTCTACAGCCAGTTGTTCGGCGCCTTCCTGCAGGTGCTGCGCGTCGGCATTTACGCGTGGCTGTTCCAGCACGTCGCGATCTTCCATCTGCCCGCCGACAGCATCTGGACCTGGGTCTCGGGCCTCCTGCTCTACGACCTTTGCTACTACTGGCTGCACCGCATGGGTCATGAAGTGAACGTGCTGTGGGCGGCGCATGTGGTGCATCATCAGAGCGAGCGTTACAACCTCTCGACCGCGCTGCGCCAGACCAGCAGCGACCTGCTCCTCAGCTGGATCTTCTACACGCCGCTCGCCATCCTCGGCTATCCGGTCGAAGTCTTCGCGGTGATCGCGCTGATCGACCTGCTCTACCAGTTCTGGGTGCACACCGAGCAGATCGGCCGCCTCGGCTGGTTCGACCGCGTGTTCGTGTCGCCCTCGAACCATCGCGTGCATCATGCGGTGAACGACATCTACCTCGACAAAAACTACGGCGGCATCCTCATCCTGTGGGACCGCCTGTTCGGCACCTACATTGACGAGCTGGAGCACGAGCCGGTGGTCTATGGCACGCGCGCGCCGCTGCAGAGCTGGAATCCGATCTGGGCGAACATCGAGGTCTACAAGGTGATCTGGCGCGACGCCTGGCATGCGCGACGCTGGAGCGACAAGGTCAAGGTGTGGTTTGCCCGCCCGGGCTGGCATCCGGAGGACGTCGCCGCGACATTTCCGTCCACGCCCTTCGACATTGCGCATCCGGTCTACGAGCCGCCGCTCTCGCGCGGCGAACAGCTCTACTGCCTCGCGCAGTTCACCGTCACGCTGCTGGTGACCACGCACTTCCTCGATGCCTATCCGCGCATCAGCGCCTCGGAAGCCGCCGGCTATGCGCTCTGGCTGGGTGCCGGGCTGTGGATCGTCGGCGGCTTGCTCGAGCGCCGGCCGGCCTATATCCTGTGCGAGGCGGTGCGCCTGGTGGCCACCGCTGCCGGAGTGTGGGCCAGTGGCGCGTGGTTCGGCAATGTGGCCCTGCCGTTCGCCGCGCAAGCCGCCATTGCCGCGTTCGCCGTCGCGTCGCTCGTCGCCCTCTGGCTGACGTTCAAACGCGCGCCGGCGGCCCATGCACATTTATCAGCTCAATAACACCCACGTCACCCAACTCGACGGCTGCCCCGCCGTCCCGCCGCAGGACGGCTTTCTCTGGATCGATGCCACGCATGACGAAGTGGCCGCGGACACGGCCGCCTGGCGCGACGGCGTGGAGCGCGCCACCGGCATCCACATCTATGATCCGCACCTGCGCGATGCCGTCAATCTCGCGCATCCGTCCTACTTCGATTCGACGCAGGACTACGCGCTCGTCGTGTTCCGCAAACTTGCACCGGAAGCGACTGGCGAACCGCCAGCCGACGACAACGACGCGCCGCGACGCAAGATCCCCGCGGCGCTCACGCGACTGAACACCCGCCCGGTCACCTTCCTGCTGATGGAGCGCGCGCTTGTCACGGTGCACGCCGCGAACAGCCGCATCATCGACGCCACGCGCACGCGCCTGCTCGACATGACGCGCAAGCGCGAGGGTAACGGCAACGGCCCGCGTCCGCCCGGATCGCCGCTGGAGCTCATGCTGCGCATCCTGAACGCCATGGTCGACCAGTACCTCGACCTGCGCCAACCGCTCACCAGCCAGATCGACCGCTGGCAGCGCGCGCTCTTGAGCCCGACGCATCGCTTCAACGACTGGAATGCCCTGCTCGACGCGCGCATCGAACTGCGCAAGCTCGACCAGCTTTGCGAAGGTCAGCACGACGCGATGCAGGAACTGCGCGATTACCTCGTCGATGCCCACGACGCTAGCGAGAACAGCCGCTATCGCGACTTGCTGCTGGTGCGGGTGAACGACGTGATGGAGCACATCACGCGCGTGCTCAACCATGCGCGGCGGCTGGAATCGACCATCGAATCGGCGGTGCAGATCCACTTCTCCGCGATGGCGCATCGCACCAGCGAAATCATGCGCACGTTGACGGTGATCACCGCGCTGTTCATGCCGCTCACGCTCATCACCGGCATCTTTGGCATGAACTTCGTCGACATGCCGCTGCTGAAGAGCAAGGACGGCTTCTGGATGACGATGGCGCTGATGGCCGTGATCGTCGTGGTGCTGCTGTTCTTCTTCCGCCGCAAGCGCTATCTTGAAGAATGAGAAGGTAAGGCGCAAAAGAAAAGCGCCCGTCGAGGCGGGCGCTTTGTCGAGACGGCTGCCGCTTACTTGTTCGGCTGCGGCGTCATACGCAGGTAGGGTCGCGGGGCCGTGTACCCCTTCGGAAATTTCTGCTTCAGCGTGGCTTCGTCCTGGATGCTCAGCGGGATGATCACGTCGTCGCCATCGCGCCAGTTGCCCGGCGTGGCCACGGTATAGCCGTCGGTCAATTGCAGCGCATCGATCACGCGCAGCACTTCATCAAAATTGCGACCGGTGCTCATCGGGTAGGTGATGATCAGACGCACTTTCTTCTTCGGGTCGATGACGAACAGCGAACGCACCGTCATCGTTTCCGACTGGTTCGGGTGGATCATGTCGTAGAGCTGCGCGACCTTCTTGTCGGCGTCGGCGATGATCGGGAAGCCGACGACGGTGTTCTGGGTTTCCTCGATGTCCTTGATCCACTGGACATGCTTGTCGGCCGGGTCCACGGACAGCGCGATCGCCTTCACGTTGCGCTTGTCGAAGTCCGATTTCAGCTTGGCGGTCAGGCCGAGTTCGGTGGTGCACACCGGCGTAAAGTCGGCGGGGTGGGAGAACAGCACGACCCAGGAGTCGCCGGCCCACTCGTGGAAGCTGAGCTTGCCGATGGAAGAGTCTTGCTCGAAATCGGGTGTGGTATCGCCAAGGCGCAGGGTCATGTCAGTCTCCCAAAAATTGTTGAACGGCCAATATACGGTGCGTCGGCACCGTCTTCAAGTACAAAGAAGTTAGCTGCTTATGCGATGCCCGTTATAACCGGCATCAAGCTCCAGTCGCCCGTTGCAGGGATTGCAGGAAGCGGTCGGCGTTCTGGTATCCGACCACGCGCCCTCCCGTGACTTCCTGGCCTTGCTTGTCGAAGAAAATGATGCCGGGCGGACCGAACAGACGGAAGCGCTTGAGCAAAGCCTTGTCGTCGTCGTTGTTCGCTGTCACGTCGGCTTGGACCAATACCATGTCCGCGAATTGCGTCTGGATGCGCGGGTCGGTGAACGTCAGTTTTTCCATTTCCTTGCAGGACACGCACCAGTCGGCGTAGAAGTCGAGCATGACGGTCTTGCCCTTGGCCTGCGCGATCGCCGCGTCCAGTTCCGCGACCGATTTGACACGACGGAATTCCGTATGCGCCGGTCCGCCCGTACGCAGATGGGCGAGCGGCGCGAGCGCGTCGCGGCCCCCGGTCGCCAGCCCCACGAACTGCACCAGGCCCAGGGCCGCAAAGACCAGGCCGATCGCCTTCGCCTGCCATCCCGACCGCTTACCCCACAGCAAATAGCCACCGTAGCCGACGCCGAGCAAGGCCCAGCCGAGCATCGGCAACCAGCCCGGCAGGACCGGCGTGACGATCCAGATGGCCAGTCCCAGCATCAGCACGCCGAAGAAGTTCTTGACCGTTTCCATCCACGCCCCGGCCCGTGGCAGGAGCGCGCCCGCCGACACGCCGACCAGCAGCAGCGGCACGCTCATGCCAATGGCCATGGCGAACAATGCGCTGCCGCCGATGAACACATCGTGCGTCTGGCTGATGTAGAGCAGTGCCCCCGCGAGCGGCGCGGCCACGCATGGGCCGACGATAAGCGCCGAGATCGCACCCATGCCGAAGACGCCGGCCATGCGTCCAGCGGACTGGCGATCCGACGCCTGGGAGAGCTTGGTCTGAATGGCTGCCGGCACCTGCAGTTGGTAGACGTTGAACATCGAGAGCGACAGCACCGCCATCAGCAGGGCGAATGCGCCCAGCGCCCAGGGGTTCTGCAGGCTGGCCGACAAGCCCTCGCCGGCCAGGCCGGCCGCGACGCCGAGCGCGGTGTAGACCAGCGCCATGCCCAGCGAATAAGCGACGGACAGCGCAAACCCGCGCCGGCGCGTGGGTGCCCGATCTCCGACGATGATGGAAGACAGGATCGGCACCATCGGCAGCACGCAGGGCGTGAACGACAAGCCGATACCGAGGAGGAAGAAGAGCGGAAGGATGGCCATCAGACTGCCGCTCTTGAGCGAAGCTTCGATGCGGCCCATCTCCGAATCACCGGCCGCCTCCGACTGGACGGCCGCGCCAAGCGCAACCGGCGTCGCTGCGGCTGTAACGTCCGGAGACGAGCTGGCCGGCACGGACGCAGCCGCGCCCGACGTGACGGAAGCACGCTGTCCGCCATCGCTACCCGACGATACCGCGCTCGTGGTCGTTGCGGCCGCGGCCGGCGGCGTCAGCCTTGCCTGCGCTTCCTGTGGCGGATAGCAGAGCCCGGCGTCGGCGCAACCCTGCCCGGTGGATTTCAGCGTGAACGTGCCGCTCGCTTCGACCGGAATGCGAATGACGACCTTGTGCCGATAGGTCTCGACGTCCTTCTGAAAGGTCTCGTCGAACTTCACCTTGCCGGGCGGGATGGCAGGCGTGCCGAGCTTCGCGCCGTCAGCCTTGAAGGCGAAGCGCTCGCGGTACATGTAGTAGCCGTCGGCAATGACGTAGCTGACCTCCGCGGTCTTCGCGTCGATCATGCGCGCGGAGAACTGGAAGGCCTTTTCCGGATCGAGGTAGTCGTCTTCGGCACGCGCGGCGACGGCAAACACGAGGGTCAACAGGAGGGACGCGGCGTGCAGGGCGCGTTGCAGGTTCAGCTTAAACATCGACATCTTTCTTCGTTTCATGGGCAACCCAGCCGAGGTAAGCGGGCAGACCGGCGGCGATCGGCACGGCGAGGATTTCCGGGACGTCGTAGGGATGCAGCGTCTTGATCGCCGCCTCGAGTGCATCATAGCGCTCGTGCACGGTCTTGATGAGGAGCGTGATCTCCGCCGCCTCCTCGACCGCGCCTTGCCAGCGGTACACGGAATGTACACCCGGCAGCGAATTCACGCAGGCGGCGAGGCGCTGCTCGACCAAGGCGCGGGCAATGCGCTGCGCGGTGTCCGTATCGGGCACGTTCGTCATGACAAGCAGGGTCTGTTGCATAGTCGTTCCGCTCCGTTCTGCTCCGCCGAACCTGGCAGTCATTTCAACAGCCGGCGCCGCGTGAGTACCGTGGCAATGTAGAAGCCGGCAACGCAATACGCGACGAGGATGGCGAGATTCGCCAGCACGTGTTGCGGCCAACCGCCGAGGATGAGCGGGCGGATCAGCCGCACCGCTGCGCCGAGCGGCAAGGCCTGCGAAATGCTCTGTAGCCAGGCCGGCAATTGCGTGGTCGGGAAGTACACGCCGGACAGGAACATCATCGGTGTAAGAACCAGCGTGAAGTAGTAGGTGAAGAAATCGTAGCCCCGCGCCAGCGCGTTGACGATGAGGCCTATCGACGCAAAGGTCATCCCGACCAGGAACAGCAAAGGCAGCACGAGCACGATCTGCGGATGGCGGCCGATGCCCAGAGCGAAGATCACGCCCAGGATCGCGACGCCGGAAAACAGCGACTTGGTGGCTGCCCACAGCATCTCGGCCAGCACGACGTCGTCCAGAGCGAGCGGCGCGTTCATCAGCGCGTCCCAGGTGCGTTGCACATGCATGCGCGAAAACGCCGAATACAGCGCTTCGAACGAGGCGGCCATCATGATCGACATGCAGATCGAGCCCGACGCCAGGAATTCGATATATGGAATGCCGTCGATGCGCTGCAGGAGGCTGCCGAGGCCATAACCGAACGCGACCAGCGTGATCAGCGGCTCGGCGATGTTGCCCAATACGCTGGCCACGGCCAGCTTCTTCCAGACCAGGAAGTTGCGACGCCAAATCGGCAGGAAGCGCAGCGAGAATGCCGGCGCGCTGTAATAGACGGAGCTCATGTCAGTCCCTCATCTCGCGTCCCGTCAGTTTCAGGAACAGGTCTTCCAGGTTGGCCGGCCGATGCAGATAGCGCACGCCCTCGACGCCTTGCAGGTTGGCCAGCAGCGGCCGTGCATCGTTCGTATAGCAGAACACGGTCTCGCCGCTGACCTCCAGCCGCGCCGAACGCACCCTGCCCTTGGCATCGGCCCAGGCCATGGCGTTGTCGCCATAGACTTCGACCACTTCCGCCTCGATATGCTGCGCGATCAGCTCGCGCGGCGGCCCTTCGGCAATCATCTCGCCATGATCGATGACCACCAGCCGGTCGCAGAGTCGCTCGGCCTCATCCATGAAGTGCGTCGTGAGGACAATCGTTTTGCCGTCCGCCAACAGGGTTTTCAGACGGTCCCAGATCATGTGGCGAGCCTGCGGATCGAGTCCGGTGGTGGGCTCGTCCATGAAGATGAGGTCAGGATCGTTGACCAGGGCGCGCGCCAGCGTCAGGCGGCGCTTCATGCCACCAGACAACTCGCCAATCCGGGCGTCGCGCTTTGCCGTGAGATTCGCGAACTCGAGCAGCCGTGGAATTCGGTCTTCGATTTCCTTGTCGCGCATGCCGAAGTAGCGTCCGAAGACAAGCAGGTTTTCGGCAACCGTGAAGTCGGGATCAAGGTTGTCGCCTTGCGGCACTACGCCGACCCGCAGGCGTGCCGGACGGGCGTCGCGCGGAATGCTGTGCCCGACCAGCGTGATGGTGCCGCTGTCCGGCTCCGTCAACCCAAGACAGAGCCGCAGCGTGGTCGTCTTGCCAGCACCATTCGGACCGAGGAGGCCGTAGCACTCGCCGCGCCGGAGAGCGAACGACAGGCCGTTGACCACGACATTGCGCTTCTCGCCGTTGCCATAGGTCTTGCACAGCGCAGAGACGGAAAGGATGCTGGAGGTGTCCATGCCCGCTAGCTTGCCAGCTCAAAAAACGACCATCTTGCCATAAGCGAAGCGTTGGATTTGTCGTTGCTTTGTCGATGCAGGACTAGGCGTGGGCAATTTCGATCGTTGTTCTGCGCCGGCTTGCAGCGGCGCAGGGTCCGCATCGTTCGGGCTACATGGTCTGCCGGATACCGTCGGAATGGGCGCCGCGTTTTGGGCCGCTCGTTATCGCGCTACGCTGCCAGAGTGCGGGCCCCTTTTGCTGCGCAAGCGACCTGCCATTGCCATCTGCCTTGCGGCTAGCCAGAAAAGCAAAAAGCCAGGCAATGCCTGGCTTTTTGATGATAGCTAGACCGTGCTTATTCAGCGGACGGCACTTCTGCCGCGTCGCTGATTTCCGGACGATCGACCAGCTCGACGAAGGCCATCGGCGCATTGTCGCCCTGACGGAAACCCATCTTCAGGATGCGGATGTAGCCGCCGTTGCGGGTGGCGTAACGCGGGCCCAGTTCCGAGAACAGCTTGCCGACGATCTCGCGGTCGCGCAGGCGGGAGAAGGCCAGGCGCTTGTTTGACAGGTTGTCGGTCTTGCCCAGGGTCAGGATCGGCTCGACGACGCGGCGCAGTTCCTTCGCCTTGGGCAGTGTCGTTTTGATCGCTTCGTGGCGCAGCAGGGAAACGGTCATGTTGCGCAGCATCGCAAGGCGGTGCGACGAGGTGCGGTTCAGTTTGCGAAGGCCGTGACGGTGACGCATGGTAATTCCTTTCTAAGTGAGTTTTCAGTCCAGCTCTTCTATCGTTCGGAACGCAGTCCGACGCGGGCCGGTATTCGGTTATTCAAAACGTTTTGACAAGGGATACAGCGACTGCTTTACCGCTCCCTCCCCTTCGCGGGGAGGGCCGGTCCGGGAATCGGTTGCCCGTCTTCCCAAGCGCCCCTCGAAAGAGGCGCAATTCTACCTTACTTCTCCAGACCGGCCGGCGGCCAGTTCTCGAGCTTCATGCCCAGTGTCAGACCACGGGATGCCAGCACTTCCTTGATTTCGTTCAGGGACTTGCGGCCGAGGTTCGGCGTCTTGAGCAGTTCGTTCTCGCTGCGCTGGATGAGGTCGCCGATGTAGTAGATGTTCTCGGCCTTCAGGCAGTTTGCGGAACGGACGGTGAGTTCCAGATCGTCCACCGGACGCAGCAGGATCGGATCGACGGCCGGAGCGCGCGACGGGGCTTCTGCAGCCGCCTCGGTGCCTTCCAGCGCGGCGAATACGTTCAGCTGATCGACCAGCACGCGAGCCGACTGGCGGATCGCTTCTTCCGGCGAAATGACGCCGTTGGTCTCGATGTTCATTACCAGCTTGTCGAGGTCGGTACGCTGTTCCACGCGGGCGGACTCAACGGCATACGACACGCGACGCACCGGCGAGAACGACGCATCCAGAATGATACGGCCGATGGTTTTGTTCGCATCTTCCGACAGACGGCGCACGTTACCCGGCACATAACCGCGGCCCTTCTCGACCTTGATCTGCATGTCGAGCTTGCCGCCTGCAGTCAGGTGAGCAATTACGTGATCCGGATTGATGAGTTCCACGTCATGCGGCAGATCGATGTCCGATGCCAGCACGGCGCCTTCGCCTTCCTTCTTCAAGGTCAGCGTAACTTCATCGCGATTGTGGAGTTTGAACACGACGCCTTTGAGGTTGAGCAGCATATCGACCACGTCTTCCTGCACGCCGTCCAACGATGAGTACTCGTGCACGACACCGGCGATCGTCACTTCGGTCGGCGCATAGCCGACCATCGACGACAGCAGTACGCGACGCAGGGCGTTGCCCAGCGTATGGCCGTAGCCACGTTCGAACGGCTCCATCACGACGCGGGCCTGGCCGGCAGCGACGGCTTCAACTTCAATAATGCGGGGTTTCAACAGACTGTTTTGCATGGAATGTCCTTTTCAATACCCTCGGCTCGTTACACCGATAAGGCTGATGGCATCACAAAGAAACCGCCCCATCGAAGGATGGGGCGACGGGGTACTACTCGGAATTAACGCGAATACAATTCGACGATCAGCGATTCGTTGACGTCGTTGGCGATTTCGGACCGATCCGGCATCGACTTGAACGTCCCTTCCATCTTCTTGGCGTCGACGGTCACCCAGGACGGCATGCCGCTCTGCTCGGCCAGCGACAGCGCTTCGACGATACGGGCCTGCTTCTTGGCCTTCTCGCGCACGGCGACGATGTCGCCCGGTTGCACGAGGTAGGAAGCGATGTTCACGACGATGCCATTCACGGTTAGCGCCTTATGGCTGACCAGCTGACGCGCTTCGGCGCGGGTCGAGCCGAAGCCCATGCGGTAGGCGACGTTGTCCAGACGGGACTCAAGCAACTTCAGCAGGTTTTCACCCGTGTTGCCTTTACGGCGATCGGCTTCGGCAAAGTAGCGGCGGAATTGGCGCTCGAGGATGCCGTACATGCGCTTGACCTTCTGCTTCTCACGCAGCTGGTTGCCGTAATCGGAGGTACGGGCGCCCGAAGTGCGGCCATGCTGGCCCGGCTTGGAATCCAGCTTGCATTTGGAATCCAGCGAGCGGCGAGCGCTCTTCAGGAACAGGTCGGTGCCTTCACGGCGGGAGAGTTTGGCTTTCGGTCCAATATAACGTGCCACGTTGCTTTCCTTATTCAATGACGCCCCGTCCAGCCGCAAATGCGGTCTGCCAGGCGCTAGTCTGATCTGCCTGCTATCAGACGGTGGTCTTAAGAACAAAACCCGCCAAGGTCATTGGCGGGCAACTGACTGCTACTGCAAACGCGTTGCGCTTAGATGCGACGGCGCTTCGGCGGACGGCAGCCGTTGTGCGGAACCGGCGTCACGTCCTGAATCATGGTGATCTTGATGCCGAGGCTGTTCAGTGCGCGCACAGCCGACTCACGGCCCGGGCCCGGGCCCTTGATACGGACTTCAAGGTTCTTCACGCCATACTCGACAGCCACGCGGCCAGCGGCTTCTGCAGCCACCTGTGCGGCGAACGGGGTCGACTTGCGTGAGCCTTTGAAGCCAGCACCGCCGGACGTTGCCCACGACAGCGCGTTGCCTTGGCGGTCGGTGATGGTGATGATGGTGTTGTTGAAGGACGCGTGGATGTGCGCGACGCCTTCGGCAACATTCTTCTTAACTTTCTTGCGCACGCGTGCTGCTGCGGCGTTGTTCGGGGCTTTTGCCATGATGAGTTCCTATCCGACTTAACCTGGATTATTTCTTCAGCGCTGCTGCGGCTTTGCGCGGGCCCTTGCGGGTACGTGCGTTCGTGCGGGTACGCTGGCCACGTGCCGGCAGGCCTTTGCGATGACGCAGGCCGCGATAGCAACCCAAGTCCATCAGACGCTTGATGTTCATCGACACTTCACGACGCAGGTCGCCTTCGACGACGAAGCGGCCGATCGCATCACGCAGCTTCTCCAGCTCGTTGTCGTCAAGATCCTTGACCTTTTTCGTGGTCGAGACACCGGTCTCGTCGCAGATCGCTTGAGCGCGCGGGCGACCGATACCGTAGATGGCGGTCAGGCCAATGACGGTGTGCTGGTGGTTGGGGATATTGACCCCTGCAATACGTGCCATTCGTTATTCCTCGATCAATAACGTTAAGTTAACCTTGGCGCTGCTTATGGCGCGGTTCGGTGCAGATGACACGGACGACGCCCTTGCGCTTGATGATTTTGCAGTTGCGGCAGATCCGCTTGACTGATGCGAGCACCTTCATTTTTGCCCTCTTTCTTGCTTAGTTCTGGTTACTGTCATTTCGTCCGGAACACAATGCGTGCCCGGCTCAAATCGTAGGGTGTCAACTCCACCGTCACCTTATCGCCTGGCAGGATGCGGATATAGTTCATCCGCATCTTGCCGGAAATATGCCCGAGTACGACATGCCCGTTTTCCAACTTAACGCGAAACGTTGCGTTCGGCAGATTCTCGAGAATCTCGCCTTGCATCTGGATAACGTCGTCTTTTGCCATTCGGTCTCTGTTCTCTTGGGGCGATCCGCAGCTTAGCGCGTCGGCATTCCGCCCTTAAAGTTCGCCTTGCGCAGCAGAGATTCATATTGCTGCGACATCACATAGTTCTGCACCTGGGCCATGAAATCCATCGTGACCACCACGATGATCAGCAGGGAAGTGCCACCGAAGTAGAACGGCACCTTCCAGCGTGCGATCAAGAATTCAGGCAGCAAACACACCAGCGTGATGTACAAGGCACCGGCCAGCGTCAGGCGCATTAAGATCTTGTCGATGTAGCGCGCCGTCTGTTCGCCCGGACGGATGCCCGGCACAAATGCACCGCTCTTCTTCAAGTTGTCTGCCGTCTCCTTGCTATTGAACACCAGTGCGGTGTAGAAGAAGCAGAAGAAGACGATGGCAACTGCATACAGCAACGCGTGAATCGGCTCGCCCGGCGCCAACGACGCCGCCAGATCCTTCAGGAAGCGCACGAAGCCATTCGTTGCGTCGCCCGACGTGAACCAGCTCGTCACCGTTGCCGGGAACAGGATGATCGACGATGCAAAGATCGGCGGAATCACACCTGCCATGTTTAGCTTCAGCGGCAGATGGCTGCTCTGACCGCCGTAAATCTTGTTGCCGACCTGCCGTTTCGCGTAGTTCACCAAAATCTTGCGCTGACCGCGTTCGATGAACACGACCAGGTAAGTCACTGCTGCCACGATCACACAGATCAAAATTGCGGAAATCGGGCTCATGGAACCGGTCCGAACCAGCTCAAACAAACCGCCAACCGCGTTCGGCAACCCCGCCGCAATACCCGCGAAGATAATGATAGAGATGCCGTTACCCAAACCGCGCTCGGTAATCTGTTCGCCCAGCCACATCAGAAACATCGTGCCGGTCACCAGCGTAACGACCGTGGTCAGACGGAACGCCATGCCAGGGTCGATCACCAGGCCAGCTTGCGACTCCAGCGCGACAGCAATACCGAACGCCTGGAACATCGCCAGCAGCAGCGTGCCGTAGCGCGTGTACTGCGTAATCTTGCGCCGACCCGCCTCACCTTCCTTCTTCAACGCTTCTAGCTGCGGCGACACGATCGACATGAGCTGCATGATGATCGACGCCGAGATATACGGCATGATCCCCAGCGCGAAGATCGTGAAGCGCGACAAGGCCCCGCCCGAGAACATGTTGAACATGCCCAGAATGCCGCCCTGATTCTGCTTGAACAGCTGCGACAGCTGGGTCGGGTCGATACCCGGCACCGGTATGTGTGCGCCAATGCGGTACACCACGAGAGCGCCCAGCAGGAACCACAAGCGGCCCCACGGAAAACCGCTGGCCGCACTCTTAGCGAGTTGGGGTGTGGTCGCCAATGTCTACTCCAAACCTGACGGCCGCTTAGGCGACCGAACCACCAGCAGCTTCGATCGCGGCTTTGGCACCCTTGGTGGCAACCATTCCCTTGATCGTGACTTTCTTGGTGATCTCACCAGCCTTGATCACGCGTACGTTACGAGCCAGCTCGTGAACCAAGCCAGCTTGCTTCAGCGCGAGCATGTCGATTTCTACAACAGGCAGCTTTTCCAGATCACCCAAACGGACTTCAGCCTTGTACGGCGTTGCGAGCGATTTAAAGCCACGCTTCGGCAGACGACGCTGCAGCGGCATTTGACCGCCTTCAAAACCGACCTTGTGGAAGCCGCCCGAGCGGGACTTCTGACCTTTGTGACCGCGTCCGGCCGTCTTGCCCAGGCCGGAGCCGATGCCACGGCCCACGCGGCGCTTGGCGTGCTTCGCACCCGCGGCCGGTTGAATATTATTCAGTTCCATGATTTGCTCCGTTCGCAAGCCTCGGCTTACGACACCACTTTCACGAGATAGGAAACCTTGTTGATCATGCCGCGAATCGACGGAGTGTCTTGCAGTTCCGCTACCGAATTCACACGACGCAGGCCTAGGCCGCGCACGGTTGCGCGGTGATCCTGACGCGTACCGATCAATCCTTTGACCAGTTTCACCTTGATAGTGTTAGCCATTCGGGTCACCTTAACCGAAAATTTCTTCGACCGACTTGCCGCGCTTGGCAGCAATTTCGGACGGCGTGCTCATGCTCGCCAAACCGTTCAAAGTGGCGCGAACCATGTTGTACGGATTGGTGGAGCCGTAGGCCTTCGCCACGACGTTGGTCACACCCATCACTTCGAAGATCGCGCGCATCGGGCCGCCGGCGATTACGCCGGTACCGTCTTTCGCCGGAGAGATCATGACGGTGGAAGCGCCATGTTTGCCGGTCACGGTGTGTTGCAGCGTGCCGTTCTTCAGCGTGACTTTGACCATCTTGCGACGCGCTTCTTCCATAGCCTTCTGCACGGCCACCGGCACTTCTTTCGACTTGCCCTTGCCCATGCCGATGCGGCCATCGCCATCACCAACCACGGTCAGCGCAGCGAAACCCATGATACGGCCGCCCTTTACCACCTTGGTGACGCGGTTGACCGCAATCATTTTCTCGCGCATGCCGTCGTCGCGCTCTTCGCCCTGCGGCGTCTTTGCTTGCATTTTTGCCATGACGATTCTTCCTTAGAACTTCAGACCGGCTTCGCGGGCTGCCTCGGCAACTGCTTTCACACGACCGTGATAGCGGAAACCGGAACGGTCGAACGCGACTTCGGTAATGCCAGCCTGCAGTGCCTTCTCGGCGACGCGCTTGCCAACCAGTGCGGCAGCGGCAGCGTTGCCACCCTTGCCGGACTTGCCAGCCAGTTCCTGGCGCACTTCGGTTTCCAGCGTCGATGCAGACGCCAGCACCTTGGCATCCGGGCTGATGATGTTTGCGTAGATGTGAAGGTTGGTGCGATGCACAGCCAAGCGGTTCACCTTCAACTCTGCGATCTTCGCGCGCGTTTGGCGTGCGCGGCGCAGGCGTGATTGTTTCTTGTCCATCGTCAACCCCTATTACTTCTTCTTGGTTTCTTTCAGCGTCACCACTTCGTCCACATAGCGGACGCCCTTGCCTTTGTAAGGTTCGGGGCTGCGGTACGCGCGGATCTCGGCAGCGGTCTGGCCGACCTTCTGCTTATCGACACCCTTGATCAGGATTTCGGTCTGCGACGGCGTTTCGACTTTCACGCCAGCCGGCATCTGATGCACGACCGGGTGCGAGAAGCCGAGGGACAGGTTCAGCTTGTCGCCTTGGGCCTGGGCCCGGAAGCCCACGCCGACCAGCGACAGCTTCTTCTCGAAGCCCTTGGTCACGCCGTTGACCATGTTGTTTACCAGCGCGCGCAGCGTGCCGGACATGGCGTTCGCTTCACGGGAATCATCAGCCGGCGCGAACAGCAGGGTGTTGTTTTCGTTCGTGACCTTGACCAGACCGTTCAGCGGCATGGAGAGGGTACCGAGCGAGCCTTTAACGGTGATGCGATCTTGCGCAATCGTCACTTCCACACCGGCCGGAAGTGCGATGGGCATTTTACCTACACGAGACATCTTGCACTCCTTAGGCCACGTAGCAAATGACTTCGCCGCCGACGCCAGTCGCGCGCGCCTTGCGGTCGGTCATCACGCCCTTCGGGGTCGAGACGATCGCTACGCCGAGGCCATTCATCACTTGCGGAATATCGTTCTTGCCTTTGTAAATACGCAGGCCCGGACGGGAGACGCGCTCGAGGCGCTCGATCACGGGGCGGCCGGCGTAGTACTTCAGGCCAATCTTCAGTTCTGCCTTACCTTCCGCTTGATCCACAGCGTAGTCCTCGATGTAGCCTTCGTCCTTCAGGACGTTGGCAATCGCGACCTTCACTTTGGACGACGGCATAACAACCGTCGTTTTTTGCACGCCCTGAGCGTTGCGGATGCGGGTCAGCATATCGGCGATAGGATCGCTCATACTCATCGCTTATTCTCCTATTACCAGCTAGCTTTAGTAATACCCGGGATCTCGCCGCGCATGGCGATTTCACGGATCTTCGTACGGGCCAGGCCGAATTTGCGGAAGGTACCGCGCGGGCGACCGGTCAGCTTGCAACGATTGCGCTGACGAGTCGGATTCGCGTTGCGCGGCAGCGCCTGCAGCTTCAGGCGCGCTTCGTAGCGCTCTTCTTCCGATTTCGACTGGTCGTCGATGACGGCTTTCAACTCGGCACGCTTGCCGGCGAATTTCTTCACCAGGTCGGCGCGCTTTTGTTCACGGTTAATCAGTGCCAGTTTTGCCATGGCAGCCTCAGTTTCTGAACGGGAATTTAAATGCGGCGAGCAGAGCTTTCGCTTCGTCGTCGGTCTTCGCAGTCGTGGTAATGCTGATGTTCATGCCACGCAGTGCGTCGATCTTGTCGTACTCGATCTCGGGAAAGATGATCTGCTCTTTCACGCCGATGTTGTAGTTGCCACGACCGTCGAATGCACGACCGGACACGCCACGGAAGTCACGGACGCGCGGCAGCGCGACGGTGATCAGACGATCCAGGAATTCGTACATGCGAGCGCCACGCAGGGTCACCATGCAACCGATCGGATAGCCTTCGCGAATCTTGAAGCCTGCAATTGCCTTGCGGGCCTTGGTCACGACGGGCTTTTGACCGGCGATCTTGGTGAGGTCGCCGACAGCGTGCTCGATCACCTTCTTATCCGCAACCGCTTCCGACAGACCCATGTTCAGGGTGATCTTGGTGAGGCGCGGGACTTCCATCACTGACTGGTAACCAAACTGCTTGGTCAGGTCGGCGACGACTTTATCTTTATAAAATTGCTGGAGACGGGCCATGATGTCTTACACCTTAACGACTTCGCCATTGGACTTGTAGACGCGAGCCTTCTTGCCGTCCACAACCTTTACGGCCGCACGATCTGCCTTGCCCGTTGCCGCATTGAACAATGCAACGTTGGACACGTGGATCGGCATCAGCTTGTCGACGATGCCGCCGGTGGAACCGGTCATCGGGTTCGGACGCACAGCTTTCTTGGCGACGTTGATACCCTCAACCACGACGTAATCGGTGCCGACGCGCTGCGTGACCACACCGCGCTTGCCCTTGTCCTTACCGGCCAGGACGATGACCTCGTCGTTTTTACGAATCTTATCCATGACGACTCCTTACAGAACTTCCGGCGCCAGCGAGACGATCTTCATGAAGCGCTCGGTACGCAGTTCGCGGGTCACAGGGCCAAAAATGCGCGTGCCGATCGGCTCAAGCTTGTTGTTCAGCAGGACGGCAGCATTGCCATCGAACTTGACCAGCGAGCCATCCTGGCGGCGCACGCCCTTGGCGGTGCGGACGACCACGGCGTTATAAATTTCACCTTTCTTGACGCGGCCGCGCGGAGCTGCGACCTTGACGGTGACCTTGATCACATCGCCGATGCTGGCGTAACGGCGCTTGGAACCGCCCAGCACCTTGATGCACAGGACTTCACGCGCGCCCGTGTTGTCGGCTACCTCGAGCCGGCTCTCAGTTTGAATCATAGTATTTTCTTTCCCAACTTAATCCGCTTAACCGCCCGACATCGGGCCAGCGGTCAGTCTTGGTCCTGTCAGCCGACTTACAGACAAGCCGGCCGATTAGGTGGACGGTTTCAAAAACTACTGTTGCGCAACCGCGGGTTGCGCGTACTTTTCGAACTGCAGGTAAAACTTCAAAGCCCTCACAGATGACCTGCAAGAGCCAAGCCCAGCATTATGGCACCATAACACTGGGCTGGCAACTACTTTTTTAGACGATCTGTGCGACTTGCACGACACGTGTCACGGACCATGCCTTGGTCTTGGAGATCGGGCGGCCTTCCTGGATTTCGACGGTGTCGCCTTCCTTGGCCTGGTTGTTTTCATCGTGCGCGTGATACTTGTTCGAACGCACGACGATCTTGCCGTACAGCGGATGCTTGACGCGACGCTCGACCAGGACGGTGACGGTCTTGTCCATCTTGTCAGAGACCACCTTGCCAATCAGCGTGCGCTTGAGCGCAGTTTTGACTTGATCGTTCATTGCTTGGCGTCCTTCTGATTCATGACCGTCTTTACGCGCGCGATATCGCGGCGCACCTTCTTGAGCTGCGCGGTGTTGTTCAGCTGTTGCGTCGCGATTTGCATACGCAGGCTGAATTGCGCCTTCAGCAGCTCGTTAAGCTCTTTTTGCAGAGCGTCCTGATCCTTGCCGCGGAGTTCAGATGCTTTCATGATTGACTCCTGTTATTGGCCGACTTGACGGAGCACGAAGGTGGTCGCCAGCGGCAGCTTGGCGGCAGCCAGGCGGAACGCCTCGCGCGCCAGCGCCTCGTCGACACCGTCCATCTCGTACAGCACTTTACCTGGCTGGATTTCAGCCACGTAGTACTCCGGATTGCCCTTACCGTTACCCATACGGACTTCAGCCGGCTTGTTGGAAATCGGCTTGTCCGGGAAGATGCGAATCCAGATACGGCCGCCACGTTTGATGTGACGGGTCATGGCACGACGGGCCGCTTCGATCTGGCGCGCGGTGATACGGCCGCGAGCCACGGCCTTCAGGCCGTATTCACCGAACGAGACGGCGGTGCCGCGCTCGTGCGAAATACCTTTGTTGCGGCCCTTCTGCTCTTTACGATATTTTCTGCGTGCGGGTTGCAGCATGTTTATTCTCCTGCTTTCTCAGCCGGGGCTGCAGCGTCGGCCTTCTTCGGGGCACGAACGCGCTTAGCGCCGGGAGTCGAAGTGCCTTCGGAGCCCTCGGGCTTCTTGGCGCGCGGACGTCCACCGGGTTTGCCGTCGTCGCGACGCGGACCACGACGCTTCTTGTCGTCGTCAGCCGGCGTTTCGATCGTCGGTGCCTCGCCGCTGGCGAGACGGTCACCCTTGTAGACCCAGACCTTGATGCCGATGATGCCGTAGGTGGTTTCAGCTTCGCCAAAACCATAATCGATGTCGGCACGCAGAGTGTGCAGCGGCACGCGGCCTTCGCGATACCATTCCTTGCGAGCGATTTCGATGCCGTTCAGACGGCCTGACGACATGATCTTGATGCCTTGCGCGCCGAGACGCATCGCGTTCTGCATGGCGCGCTTCATCGCGCGGCGGAACATAATGCGCTTCTCGAGCTGCTGAGCAATCGAATCAGCGATCAGCTGCGCGTCGACTTCCGGCTTGCGGATTTCTTCGATGTTCACGTGCACCGGCACGCCCATCATTTTGGTCAGGTCGGACTTAAGGAGTTCGATGTCCTCGCCCTTCTTGCCGATTACAACGCCCGGACGGGAGCTGAAGATCGTGATGCGTGCGTTCTTGGCCGGACGCTCGATGACCACGCGGCCAACCGAAGCGTTCTTCAGCTTCTTCTTCAGGTAGGTGCGGACATTGAGGTCCTCGTTGAGCATCGTGGCAAAGTTTGCGTTGCCAGCGTACCAACGGGAGCCCCAGTTACGCGTCACCGAAAGACGGAAGCCGGTCGGATGAATTTTCTGTCCCATCGTGACTCCTTAGTTACCGACAGTCACGTAGATGTGACAGGTTTGCTTCGAAAAACGATCGCCGCGGCCCTTGGCGCGAGCGATGAAGCGCTTCATCACACTGCCTTGCTCGACGAAGATCGTCTTGACTTTCAGCTCGTCGATATCCGCGCCATCGTTGTGCTCGGCGTTCGCAATCGCGGACTCGAGCACTTGCTTGATGATGACCGCGCCCTTTTTCGGGCTGAAGGCCAAGATATTCAACGCCTGATCAACTTTTTTCCCGCGGATCAGGTCGGCGACCAGACGGCCTTTTTGGGCCGACAGGCGAGCGCCACGGAGGGAAGCTTTAGTTTCCATATCGGACCTTATTTCTTAGCCTTCTTGTCGGCGGCGTGACCCTTAAACGTACGGGTCAGCGCGAATTCGCCGAGCTTGTGACCAACCATGTTTTCAGACACATAGACCGGCACGTGCTGTTTGCCGTTATGCACCGCGATCGTCAGACCGATGAAATCGGGCAGGATCGTCGAACGACGCGACCAAGTCTTGATCGGCTTCTTGTCTTTCGTCGCATGCGCCGCTTCGACTTTCTTTACCAGGTGGGCGTCGCAGAACGGCCCTTTTTTCAATGAACGAGTCATGTTTTACCCCTTATTTCTTGCCGCGGCGCGAGACGATCATCGAAGTCGTGCGCTTGTTGCTGCGCGTCTTCTTGCCCTTGGTCTGCTGGCCCCACGGGGACACCGGATGGCGACCTGCCGACGTACGGCCTTCACCACCGCCGTGCGGGTGGTCGATCGGGTTCATGACGACGCCACGGACCGTCGGGCGGATACCGCGCCAACGCGTCGCACCGGCCTTACCGATCTTGCGCAGGTTGTGCTCACCGTTACCAACTTCACCGACGGTAGCACGGCACTCGATATGCACGCGGCGCACTTCGCCGGAACGCAGACGAACCTGAGCGTAAGTGCCCTCACGCGCCATCAGCACGACGCCAGCGCCCGCGGTACGGGCCATCTGGGCACCTTTACCCGGCAGCATTTCGACGCAATGCATCGTCGTACCGACCGGAATGTTGCGGATCGGCAGGCAGTTACCGGCCTTGATCGGCGCTTCCGAGCCGTTCATCAGCTGGTCGCCGACAGCTACGCCCTTCGGGGCGATGATGTAGCGACGCTCGCCGTCGGCGTAGCACAGAAGAGCGATATGCGCGCTGCGGTTCGGGTCGTATTCCAGACGCTCTACCTTCGCCGGGATGCCGTCCTTGTTGCGACGGAAATCGACGACGCGATAATGTTGCTTGTGACCGCCACCGATGTGACGCGTCGTGATGTGGCCGTTGTTGTTACGGCCGGCTGTCTTGGACTTCTTTTCGACGAGCGAGGCGAGCGGACGGCCTTTGTACAGGTCGGGATTGACGACCTTGACCATGCCGCGGCGACCAGCCGACGTCGGTTTCATTTTCACGAGTGCCATTATTTAGCCTCCTCGGTGAAGTTGATTTCCTGACCCGGCTTCAGGGAGACGTACGCTTGGCGCACATTGTTGCGGCGACCGATGAAACGGCCAGCACGCTTTTCCTTACCTTGGCGGTTCAGCACTTGCACGGATTCGACCTGCACCTTGAACAGCAGCTCGACAGCAGCCTTGATCTCGGGCTTGGTTGCGTCCGGCGTTACGCGGAAAACAACTTGCTCATTCTTTTCTGCGACGAAGGTGGCTTTCTCCGAGATGACCGGAGCGAGCAGCACTTTCATCAAACGCTCTTCGCTGAATTTCTGAGTCGCGCTCATGCCAGCATCTCCTCAATCTTGGCCAATGCGGGCTTGGTGATCAGCACTTTTTTGTAGAACACCAGCGAAACCGGATCAGCGTGACGCGGCTCGACGATGAGCACGTTCGGCAGGTTGCGCGAAGCGAGCAGCAGGTTTTCGTCGACGTTGTCGGTAATGACGAGCACGGACTCCAGGCCCATGCCTTTCAGTTTTTGCGCCAGCAGCTTGGTCTTCGGAGCGTCGACAGACAAATTTTCGACGACCGACAGACGGCCTTCGCGAGCGAGCTGGGAAAGGATCGAGCAGACGCCTGCGCGATACATCTTCTTGTTGACCTTGTGCGAGAAGTTCTCGTCAGGGCTGTTCGGGAAGATGCGACCACCACCACGCCACAGCGGGGAGGACGACATACCAGCACGTGCGCGGCCAGTGCCTTTTTGGCGCCAAGGCTTTTTGGTCGTGTGGCTGACTTCTTCACGATCCTTCTGCTTGCGATTACCGCTGCGAGCATTGGCCTGGTAGGCAACGACGACTTGATGGATCAGCGCTTCGTTATAGTCGCGACCGAAAATGGTATCCGGTGCAGCGACGTTGGAGGCGGCCTGTCCTTGTTCGTTCAGGAGCTTCAGTTCCATCGATTACGCTCCCTTCTTAGCTTTGACTTTGACAGCCGGGCGAACGATCACTTGGCCGTTCTTGGCGCCGGGAACAGCGCCCTTGACCAGCAGCAGCTGGCGCTCGGTGTCGACGCGTGCGATCTCGAGATTCTGCACGGTGGTAGTGACGTCACCCATGTGACCGGTCATGCGCTTACCCGGGAAGACGCGACCCGGATCCTGCGCCATACCGATGGAACCCGGCACGTTGTGCGAGCGGGAGTTACCGTGGGTAGCGCGGCCGGAACCGAAGTTGTAGCGCTTGATCGTACCGGCATAGCCTTTACCGATGGACACGCCTTGCACGTCCACCTTCTGGCCGGCCTCGAACATCGTGACGGGAATGACTTCGCCCGCTTTCAGTTCGGCGGCTTTGGCTGCGTCGATACGGAATTCTTTGAGGACGGTACCAGCTTCGACACCCGCTTTCGCGAGGTGACCGGCCGCCGCTTTATTGACGCGGGAGGCACGGCGCTGACCGAAGGTGACCTGCACGGAGTTATAACCATCCGTTGCGTCGGTTTTGATTTGCGTCACGCGGTTGTTAGACACGTCCAGCACGGTAACAGGAATCGTATCCCCGTCATCCGTGAAGATGCGCATCATACCAACCTTGCGACCAACAAGGCCTTGGCTCATTGTTTTCTCCATTCCTGCCTACGATTGGGCAGGGCTGATGTTTGTACTACCAAAACGTAATGGCACGGGAGGCCGTGCCATTACCGAAGCCCGTCATTGTAACCCGCTTTTTCGCATACCACAATACGCACAAAGGCGAAATTGTGGTATGTGCGTCGCTACAACGACATGGCGATTACTGCAGCTTGATCTCGACGTCCACGCCGGCCGGCAGGTCCAGCTTCATCAGGGCGTCAACCGTCTTGTCGGTCGGGTCGACGATGTCCATCAGGCGCTGGTGGGTACGAATTTCGAACTGGTCGCGCGAGGTTTTGTTAACGTGCGGCGAACGCAGGATGTCGAAACGCTGGATGCGGGTCGGCAGCGGGACCGGGCCCTTCACCACGGCGCCGGTGCGCTTGGCGGTGTCGACGATTTCCTGAGCGGACTGGTCGATCAGACGATAGTCGAAGGCTTTCAGACGGATGCGGATTTTCTGGTTGGGAGTGGACATGCTATTTCCTTAATAAAGAACGAACCGGCTGGGCGCCGGCAATAAGTGTCTGGTCCTACTGTACAGCAAAGCGAGCAAGTATATCACCAATTCAGAGGGGATCGATAAAAGTTCCGCCTCCTGTGGCCTTGCTTAAACGCCAGGGGCGGAACTGCAAGCTCCGCCCCTCTTGTTGCGCCGGACAGGGCTCACGCCCCGTCCGTTGATCGCGGCTGATTAGTCAGCCAGGATCTTGGCAACCACGCCGGCGCCAACGGTACGGCCGCCTTCGCGGATTGCGAAACGCAGACCTTCTTCCATTGCGATCGGAGCGATCAGCTTGACGACGATCGACACGTTGTCGCCCGGCATCACCATCTCTTTGTCTGCCGGCAGCTCGATCGAGCCGGTCACGTCAGTCGTACGGAAGTAGAACTGCGGACGGTAGTTGTTGAAGAACGGGGTGTGACGGCCGCCTTCTTCTTTCGACAGGACATAGACCTCGCCGGTGAAGTTGGTGTGCGGCTTGATCGAACCCGGCTTAGCCAGAACCTGGCCACGCTCGACGTCTTCACGCTTGGTGCCGCGCAGCAGCAGACCGACGTTGTCGCCTGCCTGACCCTGGTCCAGCAGCTTGCGGAACATTTCCACGCCGGTAACGGTGGTCTTGACGGTGTCCTTGATACCGACGATT
>SPQI01000290.1 GCA_004570315.1 Oxalobacteraceae bacterium OM1
GTCGCTTCGCAGGCAGCGGCCAAGCATATGCGGGACGGCGGCCGCATCATCAACATCGGCAGCACCAACGGCCAGCGCATGCCCTTCGCCGGCGGCGCCACGTACGCGATGAGCAAATCGGCCCTGATCGGTCTGGTGAAGGGCATGGCGCGCGACCTTGGTCCGCGCGGCATCACCGTCAACAATGTGGCACCGGGCCCCGTCGATACCGACATGAATCCGGAAAACAGCGACTTCGGCGCCGGCCTGCATGACCTGATGGCCTTGCGCCGCCACGCCAAGGCCGATGAGATCGCCGCCATGGTGGCCTACCTGGCCGGCCCGGAAGCGGCCTTCGTCACCGGCGCCGACCTGCTGATCGACGGCGGCTTCGCAGCCTGAGCATCGTTCTTGCCGGCTGCGTGCGAGACGCGGGATGGCGCTCTACAATGAGCCATCCCGCTACGCTCATCCAATCTCTCATGCACATCGAAATGAACGCTGTCATGGATTCCGCCAAGGCGCATGCGCGATGAGGCGGCGTCTCCCTTTCGTTTGCGCGCCTTCCTATCCCTTGGCGCAACAATGGATCGCGGCACTCCAGGCAGCCATGCCGGACGAACATGTCGTTCTGCTCGACGAACTCGACGCCACGGCGCGCGCCGGCTGCGACGTGGCAATCGTCGCCAATCCACAGCCCGACGACTTGCGCACGCTGCCCAACCTGAAGTGGGTGCATAGCGTATGGGCAGGTGTTGAGCGCCTCGTCGCCGATCTCGGCGATACCGAACTGAACATCGTGCGGCTCATCGATCCGCGGCTCGCGGAAACGATGGCCGAGGCAGTCCTCGCCTGGACGCTCTACCTGCATCGCGACATGCCGCGTTACGCCAGGCAGCAAGCCGCGCGGCAATGGCTGGCACATGACTGCGTTCGGGCGGAAGACCGGACTGTCTCGCTGCTTGGCCTCGGTGCACTGGGTGCGGCGGCCGCGGCAAAATTGCACACCGCCGGCTTCCAGGTATGCGGCTGGAGCCGCACCCGCAAAGCGCTGCCCGACGTCGACTGCCATGCGGGCAGCGACGAGCTCATGGCGATGCTCGCGCGCACGGACATTCTCGTCTGCCTGCTGCCGCTCACGCCGCAGACCAGGCATATCGTGGACGCGCAGGCGATCGGTGCGCTGCGCGCGCAGGCGTCGCTGATCAATTTCGCGCGCGGTCCGATCGTCGACGATGCCGCGCTGCGTGCCGCACTCGACACCGGCCATCTCTCGCATGCCGTACTGGACGTGTTCGATCGGGAACCACTGCCCGAGGAAGCATGGCAGTGGACGCATCCGAGTGTGACGGTCCTGCCGCACATCTCCGCACCCACTGACCGCCGCACTGCGGCTGCCATCGTTGCTGCGAACATGCGCCGGTATCGTCTCAGCGGCGTCATGCCGGCAACCGTGGATCGGGAGGCGGGGTACTGATGGAAGCCTGCCGACCGGCGCGCTTGCTCGCGATCGCCTGCTCACGACCTTCGCTCGGTTTGCCGTGGTAACTGCACCGCGTCGCTTAACCTTCGCGACTCAATGAACAGAACCCTGAACGCTGCGTTGATCACAGTCTTGGTCCTCGTCGGGACGATATGGATCGTGTGGAGGTTTGTGCTCGCGTCTCACTACGCCGGCATGGTGCCGGCCGAACTGGAAATCGCGGACACCGTAGCCGTGCACGAGGATTTCACACCGTTTTCGACGGAGGGATGCGGCGTGGCGGTGTTCCGAATGTCCCAGGCGCTGAAGACGAGGCTTGCCGCCGATGGCATCGCGGCCCTGAAGAACGCCACACAGGCCAGGGGAAACGAAGGTCCTTATTATCGCTATTCGGCGTGGGCGAAAACGCCGGTTCCTCCAGTGTGGGTCAGCGAAGGCAGCTGGATCATGTGCCCCGACATTGGCCGCGGGCTTCATCGACGCATCGTCGACGCGGCCAGGAAGGGAGGCGCATTCTTCGCGACCCTGCCGGAAGGCGAACTGATCGTGATCCCCGAGCTGGAGCTGATCGTGTTTTCATCCAACGGCTGACCGGTTGTTATCCGTTCCTCGCGCGGCGCAAGTGTCCACGCGCTTGTCATGACGGACGAACATGACCGTTCGACCAAGGTCTGCATTACCTTCGATTGTTTCCCGCACCGGAACAGTCAATTGCCTCCGCAGCCGTTTTTCAAAGCCGCTTCCGCGTTCACACTGCTCCCATGCCGTAACGAGACACTGTTCCGGCCAATTGATCTTCAACCTCACTTGATATCGGAGTCAGACATGAACGCGAAACACTTCTTCCTCATCCCCGTCCTCGCCATCGCCGGTGCGGCCTTTGCCGATGCGCCCGAACAGTACGTCGACCATAGCCGCTACGTTGGAACGAAAAGCCGCGCCGAAGTGAAAGCGGAAGCCGTCGCAGCCAACGCGAACGCCGAGCGCATCTACGCCAACGGCCAGTATGCGATCGACATGGTTTCCAACTCCGCGCCGACGCAATTGGCAAGCAAGCCGGCTGAGCGGGTCGGCGGCGGCAACTACAGCATGCTTGCAGGCGAACACCTCATCGGCGGTTGAGTGACTTGAGTTCCTTGAGTTGTGAATGAGTCGGCCGGGTCGATTTCAGCGGTTCCGGCCGACTTGATGAACGTGTTGCCACCGCGCGCCGCGGAAATGACGAAAGACGCGACTGCCAAAGAGCAGGGCGATGGACTGGCCGATGCCGGATGCCATGTAAGATTGGCGTTTTGCCCTCTATCACAAGCGAGGACCGACTTTCAATGAATCAGACTGCCACCGCTTCACTCGGAGTCTCTTGGCGCGCGCGACGGGCCATCGGGGCCATGTTTTTCACCGTGTTCGGCGGTGCATGGATTGCACTTTGGATATCCCGGACGCTCAGTGCGCCCATGATGGCGTACGTGCCTCTGGCGCTGGTAACGCTCGCCTTGTTTGCCTGGGTTTACCGCGTTTATGCGTTGAACCGGCCGGCTTTGCACGCTGAGCCGAGGTCTCCTGAAGATGCCAGACGTTCGAAGCTCTTCGGCATGGTGAACGGCGGGCAATGGGTTCTTATCTTTATTCTCGCCAACGTGTTGACGAATCTCGGGCATCCCGACTTGGTCGTGCCTGCAGCGATGTTCGTCATCGGTGCGCACTTCATTCCTCTTGCGCTGCTTTTCGGTTACCGGCCGCATTTCGTCACCGGTGCAGCGCTCATGGCCGTCGCATTGCTCTCTCCGTTGCTGCATGCCGGGAGCACAGCGGGTCCGATCGGTTATTTGATGGCAGGTCTGATCCTTTGGACGAGCGCGTTTTGGTCCATTTCTTCGCCGCGGACGTAGTGATCACCGGAGCCGCCGTTGAGGCGCTTAGTGGTCCAGGCCATCGTTGCCGCCGATGCCGGTGGATCCCTCCTTGTGCTGGTGGGGACACGCGGTCGGCATCCCGGCTGGGCGGCATTGGGCGCGGTCGCCGTCCTTGTTTGGGTCGCCGCAGGCGAGGCCTGGCAGGTGGTCCGGTAGGCGGTTCAAGTGGACGCCGCTTCGCGGCGCGGCTACATCAGCCACTGAGCGTCTGCTTTGTAAAACGGCGAACGCCGGCAGCGGGTCGCTATGGGACGAACGCAATCGACATCGGATAGACCGGTAAGTCGAGCGAAGCAGCCATTGCGGACGGCCTGACGTCGGGCTCCAATCGGCCATGAACTGCCATTCATGCCGTAGATCTTTGTTCACCCTCGCATAGCGGTTCCACGTCAAGAATTAACGTCCTTTCTCAGGGCTCCGTCAGGCCTGGCTAGGTCGGAAAGTGCTCAACTGTACCTGTCGCCCCGTTCTCGCCAATCATAGGATTGGCCCGCTACGAGCACTTGGTGGATTTGAATGATTACGATCTTTGGTAAGGCATCCTCGATCAACGTGCGCAAGGTCCTTTGGACCTGCGCCGAGCTCGGACTTCGTTTCGAACGCGAAGACTGGGGGAGCGGCTTCCAGTCGACGGACACACCGGAATTTCTCGCCATGAATCCGAACGGACTTGTGCCGGTCCTGCGCGACGGCGACTTCGTTCTGTGGGAGTCCAACACGATCATCCGCTATCTCGCGTCGAGATACGATGGGGAATGGTTGTATCCCTCGGAAGTGCGGCATCGTGCGCACGTCGACCAGTGGATCGACTGGCAGGCCAGCGACTTGAACCGATCGTGGAGCTATGCGTTCATGGCCCTGGTTAGAAAATCGCCTGTCCACCAAGACGCCGAGCAGATTGCGGCATCTGCGGCTGCATGGGGAAAATGCATGACCGTCCTGGATCGACAGCTAGAGAAGACTGGAAGCTATTTGGCGAGTGGTCAGTTCACGCTTGCGGATATTCCAATCGGGCTGTCGGTGCACCGATGGATGTCCACGCCGCTTGCACGGCCGATTCTTCCTGCCGTCTCCGCCTACTACGAACTATTGACCCAACGCGTCGGCTATCGCAATCACGGACGCAACGGCGTTCCATGATGTAGCGAATCTCCAATTTTCACGTTGCCCTTGAGCGAGCGCCCCCAATGGATATCCACACTGTATTGACCTTTGCCGTCGTCGCCGGCCTGACCATCATCACGCCCGGCCCAGCAATTCTGCTGTCCATCCGTAACGGAAGCTCCTTTGGAGTGCGCTCTGTATTCTGGTCTGCGTTCGGTAACGTCTGTGGGGTCTTCTGTCTTTCAGCTGCAGCCATGTGCGGGCTGGGCGTCGTAATGAAGTCGTCCATCGTCGTGTTCGGGGCGTTGAAGCTAGTGGGCGCGGGATATCTGCTCTATCTCGGCGTCCGAAGCCTGCGAAGCGGCACCAAATCGCTTTCCTTGGCTGGCACCGACCATGCCGAAAACCTGCCCAGTCGAGGGCAGTTGTTCGTCGAAGCCTTTCTGACCGCGGCCACGAACCCCAAGGCTCTACTGTTCTTCACGGCGCTGTTCCCCCAGTTCATCCACGCCGATCAGCCGCTGATAAACCAATTCCTGATTCTGACCGGCGTGTTCATGACCTTGGCTTATATCACGCACCTTGTCTATGCTACCGCGGCCTCTCGCGCAAGAGCGGCGCTGCAGCGACCAGCACTGGCAATGTGGCTCAATCGCATGATGGGAGCCACCTTCATCACTTTCGCCGTGGCGCTGATAACGTTTCGTCGCCCGACCGCATAACCAAGGCGTGCTTCACTCCGTCTGCGTTGGAGCAACGTGGCGGTCCGTTGTGAGTCGGGAGGCATACATAGTGCGGGAACGGCATCAACCCGTTCCCAGCCTCGGCATCCCATGTGATGCGGTAGTGCCGACTGTATTGCGCTTGCCGGCGTGACGGTGGTTACAGCGGTTACCCGTGGGCGGTAGGCGCAAGTTGCCGTCCTGTAGGCTGCCACTTACGATGTGTCTCAATCAATTGAGGAGGAAACGAGGCAACGCTGGTTTGCGTGCGTGGCCTGTAGCCGTCCTGTTTGCTCGACGAGGCAGCGGAAAAACACCTATGGAGAGTCGTTTGAAAGTTCTTATTGCCGCGTTTTGTATCGTCTCGACGGAGGCCCATGCCTACCCGGCAAATTGGGATGCACCACAAAAACCGTTTGTGTTGTACGGGAATACCTATTATGTCGGTACCGCCGGCATCAGTGCCGTGCTGATCACTTCACCACGAGGCCATATCCTGATCGATGGGACAGGCGCAAAAGGCGCCGGGATCGTTGCGGACAATATCCGGTCACTCGGCTATAAGGTGAGTGACGTCAAATATATTCTCAATTCGCATGCGCATTCCGACCACGCGGGCGGTATCGCCGCGTTACAAAGGCTGACGAATGCGCCGGTGGTGGCTGGTCAGGCAAATCTGGCAACGCTGGCCAGTGGCAAAGCCAACAGGGACGATCCTCAGTACGGAGAGCTGCCTGACTTCGAACCGGTGACCAGGTTGCGTGGCATCAGCGACGGCAAGGTCGTGGAAGTGGGGTCGCTTACCGTGACGGCCCATGCAACACCCGGCCATACGCCTGGCGGTACAAGCTGGACCTGGAAATCCTGCGTTAATGGCAACTGCCAGAACATGGTATTCGGGGACAGCCTCAGCCCGAACGCGGCCACGAGCTATCGTTACACTGACCACCCTGACACCGTCGCCAGTCTTCGACAAGGCTTCGCCGCTTTCGAAGCGATGCCGTGCGATATCCTGGTGACCGCACATCCAGAGGCAAACGATTTATTTGGTCGCCTGCAGCACCAGGCTCAGAATGGGAGTTCGGCATTCATCGATCCCAATGCGTGCCGCGACCTGGTTGTCTCCTATCGGGAACGCTTGGATAAGCGGCTGGCTACAGAAAAGCGGTAGCACTACGCCTGTTGCCCAAGCTGTTCGCGCTCGCCGTTGCACTGACACCATGTATGGATCAGGCAGTGCTACGGCGCATGACGCGAAAGGCGAGTTCCCGGAGACGAACGTTGGCCCGGACACTTGACTGCGAAAGTCCGCACAGATTCATCGCGCACGAATGGAAAGAAAATTGCAGCGAGTGAAACTCGTTCTATTTTCTTGACCCCGACGGTCATAAGCGTGAAGTGCACGTTGGCGACTTCGACACTCGACTTGCTCAATGCCGGATAACCCCAGACGATTCCATGCCCTTTTTTGACTAGGTTGAGCGACCGCTGTGGGGCGTGCCCGGATGTCTCCTCCCTAATTCGAACGGCAGGCAAGCGGCGCAGAGCCGCCATTGCAGCTGGAGAGACGTTCGTCTGGGTGCGGACGTTGAGCGGTCATTGTTGGAGGGAGAGCGTTCGTCCCTAGCAGGCCAAAAGCTGCCCGTCGAACTTCAGCGGACAAGGCCCGCATCAAAAACTGGTAACGCATGTTTAAGCTGATCGTTTCGATCCGTCCAGTCGTAGGGCCACTCGCAATGCTCCATGCCTGGCGTCGACAGGAAAGTGGTGTCCTGATACTAGTGCTGCCTGACTCGTTTGCTTGTCAGCCATTAAACTGTGCTGTCACCCAATCGCGCAGCAGCATCGTTGCCGGTCGTCCAGCCGCACGCGGACTGTACACTAGGTCGTAACGGTAGCTCTCCAGCGATAACTCAAACGGCTGGACCAGCACGCCCGACGCAAGCTCATCTGCAACCAACGTCAGGCTGAGCAAGCCAATGCCTTGACCCGCCACCGTTGCCTGCACTGCGTGGATTTCGTCAGTGAAGGACAAGCCAGCCTCAGGATCAATTCCTGACACACCGGACTGCTCTAACCAGTGGCGCCATACCGGCGCACGCTCATCATCGCGTGCAGCCGGTCCCCAGTCGAAATGCACCAACGTTGCGTTGCGTAAGTCCTCCTTGGACGACAACGTAAGGTGGGGACTACACACTGGTGCAAATCGATCTTGGAACAGTGGTTCGACCACCAGCCCGGGGTAGAGGCCACTGCCATAGCGCACGGCAGCGTCAGCTTCAACGTCGAGATCAACTGGCCTATTCGAGGCATCGAGCCGCAAAGTCCAATCGGGATAGGCGTCGCGAAAGGAGCCGGCGCGAGGGGCAAGTCGCCGTGCCATGAATGCGACGGTCGATGTCAGTGTCGCGACATTCAAGCCATGCATGCGCCGCACTGTTTGGATCGCCCGCTCGAAACCTTCAAACCCGTCCCGCAGTGGCGGGAAAAGCTGGTGGCCAGACGCCGTCAGCCGCACGCATCGCGTGCCGCGTTCAAATAATTTGGTACCCAGTGTCTCTTCAAGCTGCCTGATCTGGTGACTCACCGCGGTGGGTGTCACGTTCAGCTCCTCGGCAGCACCCTTGAAGCTGAGCCTACGGGCAGCCGCTTCAAAGACGCGCAGCGCACTCAAGGGCGGTAACTTTCTCATGATGGTCTATGCGTTAGTTCTACTCATGTATCGACTGAAATAACACCATTTGTCTGCATTTTCCACCGGGCCGATACTGCCATCAGCATTAAGAACGAGCATTTTCGACTGATTCTATCTCAACCATCCAGTGGAGCCCATCATGCAGATCGACCAGATTCACACCCAACCGGACCCATATGCCCCTTATCTACTGTCGCAAGCTATCCGCGCCGGAGATTTGTTGTTCGTTTCCGGCCAAGCCGGATATGGCGACGATGGCGTCATCGTGGGCAGCGACAACTTTGACCTTCAGGCCGAACAGGCATTTCGCAACCTACAGCGCGCCTTAATAGCCGGCGGTTCGAGCATGGGGCGCGTCGTCAAGGTCACAATCTTCCTGAAGTCGATGGCCCACTTCTCGAAGATTGTCGAATTGCGCCGCAAATGGTTTTCCGTGCCTTACCCGGCCGACACAATCGTCGAAATCTCGGCTTTATACGCACCGGACGCGATGATTGAAATTGAGGCGATCGCCGTTGTGGAGGGGGATGCGGCATGAACAGGGTCCGTGCAAACATGCTGTTCACGCCTTGGCAGCTACGCGGCCTTGACCTTTCAAACCGTCTTGCTGTGGCGCCGATGACGCGCATCAGTGCCACACCGGAAGGAATGCCGACGGAGGTAATGGCACGCTACTACGCGCGCTACGCACGCGGCGGCTTCGGCCTTGTCATCACAGAAGGCATCTATACCGACCGGTCTTACTCGCAAGGCTATGCGCACCAGCCTGGCCTCTCCAACTTGGCGCAGGCGAAAGGCTGGCGCCATGTCGTGGACGCAGTGCACACGGCGGGCGGCAAGATCGTTGCCCAGTTGATGCATGCGGGGGCCCTGTCACAGGCAAATCGCTTCCGAAGTGATACTGCAGGTCCATCGGTGGTTCAGCCGAAGGGATTGCAAATGGCCATTTACCGCGGCGAGGGCCCCTACCGATTACCGCACGCGATGTCCGAGGCCGATATTGTCGAGGTCGTCGAAGGCTTTGCACGCGCGGCCAAGTTTGCCATTGACGTGGCCGGATTCGATGGCGTCGAAATCCACGGCGCAAATGGCTACTTGCTTGACCAGTTCTTAACTGACTATACCAATCTTCGCAGCGACGAATGGGGTGGCACAGTCGATAGGCGGATCCGCCTTAGCGTAGAAGTAGCACGCGCAGTCAGACAGGCAGTAGGCGATGCGGTCCCTGTCGGCATCCGCATTTCGCAGGGTAAGGTCAACGACTTCACGCACAAATGGGTCGAAGCGGAGGTAGGTGCGGCGATTGTGTTTTCATCGCTGGCGAGCGGGGGACTTGACTACATCCACGTCACCGAGTTCGAAGCATGGCGCCCCGCGTTCGGGGATAGCGGCCCAAGCCTCGTAAGCTTGGCGCGTAAAAGCGCCCCTGGCTTGACCATTTTGGCCAATGGCGGGTTGCACGATGTGGATCGTGCAGCACACATGCTTGGCATTGGCGCAGATTTGATCGCTCTAGGTCGCGGTGCGCTGGCAAACCCGGCTTGGCCTCGTCAGACGGCTAACGGCAGTGCGGTGCATAGCTTCGATCCCGCGCTGCTGTCACCGCTTGGCAATATCAAGCCCTCCGAATTACTCGACGAATAAAATTCGCGCTGTGCCGACCTTCAGTATATGTCTCCGCGTAAAAAGGGAGTGCGAAATCTAGCTCCCTGTCGCCACATCGAATGACCAGATTCCGTCTTGCGATTTACTGAAAAAGTAGCGTATAGGCAGAATGTCCGCTTCCGCTGCATGCCCGACAGTGTTGGCACTTGCAACACAGCCAGGAATAGGCTGTATCGCGGACATTCGACACGCTGACCGGACAGTCAGCAACGGGTCGATTTGAACCAACGGTCCATCGTCTGCTTTGAGGTCGATTGCTGCCGTGTGCGACATTTCTCCCTCCAAGCTACCCTCCCCAGCATGTCCACAATGAAGTTCCTTTCACTGAACGAAGGAGATCATCATGGACGTACAATCCATTCAAATGGGACATCACGTTCCCTGGAATAAGGGACGTCTTACAGGACAAAAGGCACCGCTGAAGCAACAGGAGATATGGGCGATTCGTATTCGCTTGCAGCTCGCGCACCGCGTCCGGGACCTGGCGATGTTCAACCTCGCTATCGACAGCAAGCTGCGCGCTTGCGACTTGGTCCGTTTACGTGTCGCAGATGTGGCTCAAGGAGGCAATCTGTTCAGGCGTGCGATAGTGCTGCAACAAAAGACCGATCGACCAGCGCAATTCGAGATCACCGAGCAGACGCGACAAGCGGTCGCCGACTGGATCAGCTACGCACAACTCAAAGGCAACGACTACCTGTTCACGAGCAGGATACAGCGCTCGCCCCACTTGTCGACACGGCAGTACGCAAGCATTGTGGATAATTGGATCGCCTCGATCGGTCTGGACACCGCTGCGTATGGAACCCACACCATGCGGCGGACTAAGGCGACGCTCATTTACCGGCGCACGAAGAATCTGCGGGCGGTGCAGCTCCTGCTGGGACATACAAAACTGGAGAGCACGGTGCGGTATCTCGGCATCGAGGTAGATGACCCGCTGGAGATCGCCGAACAAACGGAAGTGTAGGGCTCAGTCGCACCTAGCGGTGCCTGGCACAGCGGAACAACCAGTGTCCGCTGTGCAGCACATTGCGGACGTATAGAAGCAGGCGCGAACCGGCCAGAAACGGCCAATACCTGGGATGAAGTTTCAACTCCATTGCGGCCACCCAGTAGCAGCTGAGACGACGGCTCGCCGCGACGGTACGCGGCGACGCGGTGTCTTGAGAGTGCGGGCAGCAGCAGGGTATTCATGGGATGAGGGCGCCTGCACCTACCCGCCGGTATTGAACGACGCAACGACGTCGACAAGTTGTTGCCTAACCCAGGCATGGGCAGGGTCGCCGTGGAAGCGCTCGTGCCAAATCATGGCCGGCGACAACGGAGCAACTTGCAAAGGCAAATCTAGGAGCATGAGCGGGAGCCCTTCCGCAAGTCGGCGCGCCAAACGGCTTGGCAGCGTGAGGATCATGTCGCTATCGGCCACCAACATCGCGCCCGCAAGAAAGTGGGGAACGCGGAGCGCGACATGGCGAGTAAGCCCCAGTGCAGAGAGCGCAACGTCGACCGCACTCTCTCCCATGCCGGATATGGTCACGGTAACGTGGCGCAGATTCACATAATTCTCCAGGCTGAGTCCGCCTGCCACAATGGGGTGCGCCGATCTCACTACGCACACCAAGCTGTCAGTGTAAAGGCTGCGCCGATAAAGGCTGCCGGGCAGTGCCCCGAAAATGCCCAGTGCCAGATCTGCTGCCCCTTGCTCGACGAGCCGCACGTTGTCCCCAGCAGGTTGTGCGATATGCAGACTTAACGCAGGCGCATGGCGCTCGAAGCGGGCAATCAAACCAGCAAGGACCAGCGAGCTCAGGTGATCGTGCGCGGCGATCGTAATCCGCCCCGTTGCGGAGGCGGGATTGAAGACCGCAGGCGAGACGATGCCTCGCGCATCATCCAGCAACCTGGCCACCGGGCCCGCTAGCGCTTCGCCACGTGGCGTCAGTTCCAGCCCGAGCTTGCCGCGAACTACCAGGCGGTCACCCAGCATCGTGCGCAGGCGTCCCAGCGCGCGGCTGGCAGCCGGTTGGCTCAGGCCCAAGCGGAGGCCCGCCTGAGTGACACTTCGCTCCCGAACGAGTGCTTCAAACAGCTTCAGCAGGTTGAGATCGACCGCAGATAAATCCACTTGGTGCATTTCGATTATGACGTTCATGTTATTGATGCATGGAGAGCGATCATGCACCCTTCTGTTTCAACTTAACAGGAGATTTTTGTATGACTGCTTCTTCCCCACTTCCTTATGTTGTGTTCGGCGTGACCGGCCGAACCGGCGCCGCAGCAGCCGATGCACTTTTGCGCTCCGGCCACGCGGTGCGCGTCGTGGTGCGTGATCCCGCCAAGGGCCGCCCGTGGGCCGAACGCGGTGCAGAGGTGATGGTGGCCGAGCTGACCGATCTGGCATCGATGACGAAGGCATTCAGTGGCGTTCGGGGTGCCTATGTCATCTGTCCACAACCCTACAATCGTGAAGACCTGTTCGAGAGGGCAGACTTTATTGCCGCCACAACGGCGCGCGCCGCGGTAGCAGCGAATGTACCCAGACTCGTGGCCCTGTCCTCGGTGGGCGCCGACCGTGACAGCGGGACAGGATGGATCAGGATGAACCGCCTGTTCGAGCAGCGCCTAGAGGAATCAGGTGTTTCCACCACCTTTCTGCGCGCCGCCTATTTCATGGAAAATTGGACGCCGATGGTCGAACTGGCCATGCGCACCGGTACTCTACCGACGTTTCTGGCACCGCCCCAGCGTCGTCTTCCAATGGTGGCGACTGTGGATGTCGGCAGCGCTGCAGCGGCTTTGCTGGAAGAAGAGAGGACTGGGAACACCATCGTCACTCTCTCGGGGCCCAACGACTACGCTCCGATCGATGTCGCCGCCAGCGTTTCAACCGCGCTCAAGAAGCCTGTCGACGTGGCAGTCCTCCCAGAAGCAGAATGGCCCAAAGCGCTGGCGGATGCACAGTTCTCAAAAGCCGCACTTGCTGGTTTTACTGAAATGACCCGTGGCCTGAATAGCTCGCATATTGACATGAACAGCGATCCGGGCGCAGTTGCATGGGCAGGAACGACTCCGTTGGAACGAGTCATCGCCGAACTGGCACAACGCCGGTGCTAACGGACAGCGATATTCACTCGGCCTCGCCAAACGGCTAAGTTGTCGGCCGAGAACGTCTCTATCCAAGATCGTCCCCACCAAAATCGGGTGGGGACTAACTTGCGTTCGCCTCTGACCGATATTTCGACAGTGTCATGCCCATGTGCCGGATATGACACGCCGGTTCGCGTCGCATCCTACGCCGTTCCTATGCTGGCGGCGATGGTCATCGTTTCTTCTTCAATCGCGCCCCAAGCCTTAAGTCTTTAGAGCTTCACCGACATGAGTATCGATGCGCTGTTTCGACAGCTTTCAGAGTTGCAGGCGGAATTCAACCGGAGAAATGAACAGTTGAAGCGGCGATCTGAAATCCGGCCGCGTTCCGTTGACTTGAGGCCGCAGCACATCATGGAACAAGCAATCCGGGAAGAAATTGGTTTGCGCCGGGCTCGTGGGGATAAGTTCCGAGTCATTGCCGCAGCGCTGAATGCGAAAGGGTTACTCGGGATGAAAGGCGGCCGATGGTACGAAGTGAGCGTACGCAATTATTGTGAGAAGCAAGGGTTGTAGCAATCGGCGGCAGCCCGCAATGGACGGTTTATCGACGGCCGCAAGAATCGTCTGCTCGCCGGCTCCCACCCGAAATCAAGGCATGAATATCCACTTGTGCGAAGCAGCCATTGCAGATTGCCTCGCGTCGGGCCCTATGCGGCCAGGAGCGGCCAGTCGATGTGCAAGCTGCACTCTGACTTTGGGGAGAAGGTATTGTGTGGCAGACGGCGAGTCTCTTCGCAGAAGGCGAAGAAAGGTTGTCATTCCTGCCGATCGACCTGCTCAATCAGATCGGCCATCGCCGCCGATATGTCGTGCGGACATCCATGCAAGGCGCTTACCAGACTTTCGCGATCAGCGGCGGTGCGCTGCTGACTGGTAAACCATTTTCCAACCAATTTCGTGATCGGGATTTCCATGCCGATGAGATGCTCGGCCGATTGCTGGACGAAGTCGATTGGGGCTTCGGCAAGACTCCATGGATTCGGCTGGCGAGATTCGTTCTGGGCCACTAGCGCGGCAAGATGCTCCAGCATCCAGGACTTATCATCGACGATGTGCGGTGTGCCATAGGCATGAACCACCGCAAAATTCCAGCTGGGCAGAACCTTCCTGCTCTTTTGACCCGCCACATACCAGCGCGGCGAAATATAAGCATTCGGTCCCTGGAAAATTACCATGGCGTCCATTCCATGGATCAGGTTCTTCCACAACGGATTGCCGCGCCCAAAGTGACAGCGTAGGGTACCGAACTCACCGGATGACGTGTCGACCTCGATAGGAAGACTGTTGGCTTCCAATCCACCGGGCGTCGTCAATACCAGCGAGCCGAGAGAGTAACGCTGCATGAGCTCGTGCATGACGTGTGCACGTGTCTCTTCAAATAATGTTTGTACGTACACTAGCCATCCCAACGCAAAAGGTGTGCTCCATCCGTCCCTGCCGGTGTGGCACCAGTTCGACAAGACCGGCAATAGTGAGGTATTCGCAATAATTGAATCGCACAGTTTTCTCTGAGTGGATGCGGAGCATAGTCGTCGTACGGTGCGACTACTAATCTAACACTTGTCACCCCTGTTGATTTTTCGTGCGGTAGCGGTCACCAGTTGCGGCGAATTTTGATCCGGGATTTTTTGGTCAATCGCTTGTCCGCACCGCTTTCGAACCTAAGCACAGGGCCGGATTTCCGAACCTAGGAAGCGATTCGAATAGGCAGCCTCAAGGCGAGGGTGACGTTGTCGATGTGCTGTTCAAGGCTATACTGCTTGCCAGCAATGCAACGCCGCACCTGGCGTCGCGGTGCAAGGCGCCCCGCCGTGTTGGTGCGTCGGGATAGACGGACAAGTCACCGAGTTAGACGGAAATCGTTTTCTACCTATGTGCAGTTGGGCGGGCATCCAGCCTTGCCCAAGGTGCTGCGGCTCGCTGACATTCAATGGGACGAGTTCATCTTGCCGGAGTCGGCGCGGGCACGCCCCAAGACGGAATTTGCAAATAGCCGGCATGCCGGATTAATCACTGAAAGGAAATCGCGAATGAAACAAGCGTTGAAGTGGATGCTGTCGGTGCTGGCCTTGTTTGCCTTGGTCTCGATGGCGCAGGCAGCGGAGGAAAAAGTTGTCTATCACCTTGGGGACGTCGAGCATGCCGCCCACGGCCTGTATAACATCCGCAACCACTTGCGCGCTTCGCCCAACGCCAAGATCGTCGCTGTCGCCAACGGCGATGGCGTACTGGCATTTATGGACGGCTACAAGGACAAGCACGGCAATCCCACCGACATGATCGTGCAGGAGTTGGCCGCGAAGGGCGTTCAATTCCGAATTTGCAATAACAGCCTCGTGGGCATGAAGCTCGATAAGTCCAAGCTCATGCCCGAAGCGACCATCGTGCAGGCAGGCGTTGTCGAAATCGCCCGTCTGCAGTCGCAGGAGGGCTACGTCTACATTAAGCCTTGAAGCCCAAGCGTGCAGTCAGCTGGACTGCCCCTACGCTGCGTGTGCCGGCAGCCAGTTACTTTGAACGTCGTGCAGCCATGCGATCATTTTTGCCGTCCCCGACGAATCTTCTTGCAAGCGCATGCCTCATTTTGCTGTCCGCCTGCGCTGGAACGCCGAACACGGCCGGGGACCACATCGGCAGCGAACGCGCTGTCGTGGCAAGGCGCAGTGCGGCAGACCCGTGCGCACTCCCGCCAGCCGATGTGTCGTGGCAGGTTGCGCCGCCTGCGACACTGGGTTTTGCTCCGGATAAGCTCTGCAACACCCTCCGAGGCGTCGCTGGCGGCGCCGACAATGTGCATGGCCTCTTGGTGGAACGCCACGGCAAACTCCTCGCCGAAGTCTATCGCTCCGGTACCGACACGCCGATCAATTCTTCCCTGATCGCTCAGCTTCTGCCCGGCACGGCGACCGCATTTTCGTCGGATACCTTGCATGACGTGCGCTCGGTGAGCAAAAGCGTGATTGGCCTGCTGACCGGCATTGCGATCGGGCGCGAGCAACTGCATGTCAATGACAAGGTCCTTGATCTTTACCCGGAGCTGGCAAGCCTGCGTACGCAGGGACGCGAGAACATCACAGTGCAACATCTGCTGACCATGAGCGCGGGCCTGGAATGGCAAGAGATGTCGCATGGGTGGTTGACGAGCAGCGAAACGCCATTGCTGTGGCGGCGTCAGCCGGTGTCGTATTACCTCAACCGCACGTTGGTCACCAAGCCGGGCGAGGTATTCAACTATGCCGGTGGCGCGACCGCGGTGTTGGCGGACCTGCTGGTGCGTGTCAGCGGCAGGCCGTTGGAACAGCTCGTGCGGGAAGATCTGTTTGGTCCGCTCAATATCACCAGCTGGGAATGGGTGCCCAATCTTCGCGGTGTGCCCATGGCCTATGCCGGCCTGCGCCTTCTGCCACGCGACATGCTCAAGATAGGCCGGCTGGTCAACAATCAAGGTCGCTGGCTGGGCCGGCAGGTCGTGCCGCAAAACTGGATTGTGGACATGCAACGACAGCATGTCGCGGCGCGACTTCCTTTCATGGGCATGAAGGGCGGCGAAGTGGGCTATGGCTACCAATGGTGGAACGGCACCGTGGACTGGCATGGCAAGCCACTTCGCTGGACTGCGGCAATCGGCAACGGCGGGCAGCGCATAGCCGTCGTACCGGAACTGGACCTGACCGTCGTCGTGACCGCTGGCGACTATGGCTCCCCAGCGATACAGACTGCAGTCGGCCGCATTGTCGCCGCGGTGCTGGACGTCATCGAGCGTTGACTCCCGGCGGCATGCCATCGCACTGCCGCCGGGACGAAGCATCAGGTCCGCGACATCAGGTCTGCGACACCGGAATCGGCTGGCGCTCTCCTGCGGCTGCCAGAATCGCAAGAACCGCGGCGATCAGCGCGCAGCCCGCTACCTGAATGATGCCGGCGGTCGACCATCCGAAATCTTCTTTCAGCACGCCGAGCAGATAACCCGCGAACGCTGCCGGGATGTAGAGGCTTGCGACGAACAGGCCGGATGCATAGGAAGCCTTTTCACGCTTGACCGATTTGATGATGCCCGCCGACAGGTTGGAATAGACCATCCCGCTGATCGCGCCGCCGAACACGAAGGAGAACAGGATGTGCAGCGCCAGCGAATGGCCGAGTCCCGCGAACAGAATGCCGCCGGCGCCTGCCGAAATCACGAGCGACACGAACAGCAGCTTGCGGTAATCGTATTTGTCGCCGAGCCAGCCGCCGAACAGCGAGAGCAGGGCGCCGAAGCCGTAGAAGCTCACCGCCAGGCCCGCTTCCTTCGGCGTGAAGCCGAGCGACTCGCGCAGGAAGGTCGGGTACAGGCCCAGATAGCCGTAGATGGCGAGGCCGGCGAACACGGTGGCCAGCGCGAGCGTCATGGGCGTCTTGGCCCAGATCGTATCGGCCAAGCCATCTTCCCGCACGGCGCTCGCGTCCTGTTGCCCGGCCTGGATCTCGGTGAACCACGGCTTGACGAAGAGCAGGATCAGGACCAGCACGACGGCGCCCGACACACCGAAGACGACGAAGGGCATCTGCCAGTGCGTCGCGCCGAGAATCGCCGCGCCGAGATTCGGGCCGATGATGGCGCCGATGCCGAACGTGAAGTTCAGTGAACTTGCGGCCACCGCGCGGTGCTGGAGGAAATAGGTGGTGCCGATGGCCAGCAGGGCGGTCAGCTGCATGGCTTCGCCCAGTCCGGAGATGAAGCGATACAGCAGCAGGTCGGGCATGCCGGTGGCATACGCCGTGAGGAAGGTGGCGGCGGAAAAGATGATCAGCCCGATGACGGCGACGGCGCGCCGCGACATCTTGCCGAGCAGGTAGCCGGTCGGGATGCCGGCCACGCCCATCCCCAGCGTAAACACCGTGGCCGCGAGTCCGACTTGCGGCAGGCTCAGCCCGAGTGCCTTGCGCACGTCCGGGGCCAGCACGGAAAACAGCTGGCGGTCCATGGCGTTGATCACGTACGACACCAGCAGGATGACGAACATCCCGAGTGCAGCCTTATGCTTGTTCATCTTTTGTCTCCATCCAAGTGTTATGCATGCCGGGGCTCCGGCATGGTTGTCTCTCCAGCTCCGGCACGGTGGGGCCGGGCGTTCGTGCAGCCGGACCCGAACTAGTCGGGCACCTCCACCAGCACCGCATTGCTGCGCGCGGTATAGGCTGCGCGCAGCGCGTCTCCGGTGAGGCCATTGGCGATCAGCAGGCGCAGCAGCAGGCAGGCTTTGCCGCCGTTCAAGTACCCACCCGGAATGGCGCCGCGGGCGATCAGGTCCATCTCCGATCCCTTGAAGCCGTACGTGCGCTGAAACACCGGGCCGGATGCGACCCGCGTGGACAGCACCACCGGCATGACGGCCGCCAGCTGCTCGACCTTCTCCGCGAAATGCGCCGGCAGATGTCCCGCGCCCATGGCGTCGATGACGACGCCGCGATAGCCAAGGCCCGGCAGCGCCGCCAGCATGCGGCCGTCGTCGCCGAGCGGAACGGTGAGCAGCGCGACGGCTGTGTCGTCGACGCTGGCCGGCCGTGCGAGAGCGCCGATGCGGGGCAGGCTGGCATAGCGGTGCACGCTGCCTTCGATCACCCGCCCGACCGGACCGAAGCCCGGAGAGGTGAATGCGGACGGCAGGGCGGTGTGCGACTTGTGCACGCGGCTGCCGGCGTGAATCTCGTCGTTGAGGACGGCCACCGCGCCGATGCCGACGGCTGCGGCGGAGCTGGCCACCGTGACGGCTGCCAGAAGATTCGCCGGACCGTCCGCGCCGGGTGCCGATGCGCCGCGCATCGCGCCGGTGACGACGACGGGGCGGTTGGACTGAACCAGCGTATCGAGCACGAACGCCGTCTCTTCAATGGTGTCCGTGCCTTGCACCACAACCGCGCCGGCGAAGCCGTCTTCCATGCGCGTGTCGATGAGTTCCGCGAGGCGGACGAGGTCGCCGAGCGTGAGGGAGGCGCCGGGGACCATGGAGAACGACACGACTTCCAGCGTGGCACGGCCGGCCAGCTCGGGCACGGCGCGCACCAGGTCCTCTCCGGTGAGCGTGGGCGTGATGCCGCCAGCCGCGCCGCTGGCGCCGCTGGCGCCACTTGTCATGGTGATGGTGCCGCCCGTGGAGATCAGCAATACGCGCCGTGAGGTCATGCCGCGTTTCCTCGCTCCGCCGCGCGCGGCGTGCCCTGCGATTTGTAGATGTCGAGGATCTCCTCGCCGGTGCACATGGCCACGCCCGCATGCGAGAGGATGTAGTCGTACAGCGCTTCGAGATACTTGATGCGATGCGGCACGCCCGTCAGGTAGGGATGGATCGAGATGGCCATCACGCGCGGAATCGTCGCGCCTTCCTTGTACAGCTGATCGAACTGATCCCGGCCGCGGCGGAAGATTTCGTCGGAGGGCTGTTGCTGGATCGCGGACATGACAACGTCGTTGATCTCGACGGTGTACGGGACCGAAATCATCTCGCCGCTGCGGGTCGCGATCGGCACCGGCTGGTCGTCCAGCACCCAATCGGCCACATACTCGATGCCTGCCTCTGCGAGGAGATCGATGGTCTCGGCGGTTTCGGTCAGGCCGGGGCTTTCCCAGCCGCGCGGCGGCTTACCGGTGAACTTGCGGATCGCCTCGACGGTCTGGCGGATCGCCTGCGCCTGATCCTCGACGCGATGCATCGGCTTCTGCACGAAGCCGTGGCCCATGAATTCCCAGCCGGCGTCGAGGGCGGCCTGGCAGGCGGCCGGGTACTCCATGCAGGCCGTGCCGTTCAGCGCCAGCGTCGCGCGCAGTCCGCGCGCTTTCAGCACATCGAGGAAGCGCCAGAAGCCGACCCGCATCCCATACTCGTGCCAGCACCAGTTGGGCACGTCGGGCAGCAGCGGCTGTCCCATCGGCGGCGGCAGGACTGTGCGCGGCATTGCGTTTTGCGGCAGCCAGTTTTCGATGTTGACGATGGTCCAGACCGCGACGCGTGCGTTGTCGGGGAGGACGAAGGGGCGGCGCTGGGTAATGGGTTCGTAGCGTACCCGCTCGCGTGCCGAAGGGCCGGCGGCGGCTTGACCGGAACTGGGCTCATGCATGGGACTGCTCCTTGACTGGTGGGTCCGACGCCTTCCCGGCGGCGAAACTCGGAATGCGGTTTGGTTTCTGCTATTCCACTATTTGGAACTGATTTGCCACCCGGCATGAAGCGTTCCGGGAAGACGAGGCAAAGCTGTACGGGCCATGCTATTTTTCGGCTGAACACAGTGTCAACGGCTTTATCTTTAATTCCACTATTTGGAAGTTTGAAATGACGACTCCGCATGTGCCCGGCGCGCAGACGATCACCCGCGCGGTACGCGCCTTGAAGCTCATTGCCCAGCATGCGCCGGACGGGGTGCGCCTGACCGATCTGGCGGCAGGGCTGGAGCTGGAACAGCCGACGGCCCATCGGCTGCTGCAGGCGTTGATGAGCGAAGGCATGCTCGTCCGCGACGGCGCCTCACGCCGCTACACCCTCGGTCCGCTGGTCTTCGAACTCGGCCTGGCATCGACGCATCAGTTCAATCTGCGCGACATCTGCCGCCCGGTCCTCGAAGCGCTGGCCGAACGCACCGGCGACACCAGTTTTCTCTTCGTCCGCAGCGGCAACGACGCCGTGTGCCTAAGCCGCGTGCAGGGCAGTTATCCGATCCAGACGCCTGCCGTGCCGGTGGGCAGCCGGCAGCCCCTCGGCGTCAGCGCCGGCGGACTGGCCCTGCTGAGCTGCCTGTCCGATGCCGAAGTGGCGCGCACGCTGGAGGCGGTGGCGGCGCGTTTGAGCGTGTATGGCGAGCTCGATGCGGAGGAGTTGCGCAAGCATTGCACGCGCGCGCAGGAGCAGGGATTCGCCTACATCGCCAACAAGGCCGTGCCGGGCGTGAGCGCGGTGGGGCTGCCGATCCGCAGCTCGACCGGAACCGCGATTGCGGCGATCACGGTTGCAGCGACGCAGGCGCGCATGAATGAAAAACGCGTCAAGGAGATCCTGCCGCTGCTGCGCGATGCAGCGGTGGAGATCACTGCATTGTTGCGGCAGTAGCCGACGCGGGGAAACATGGCGCAGACATGGGATGCCGGGCGGCCAAAGCAGCCGTCCGATACAGGGCGGTGCAAACTTCGCGCCGTGCGCCGGGATGAAACGTCAGGCGTCGGCGGGCACAAATTCCATGTGCCAGTTCGTCTCCCACGTGTTGCCGCCGTCCTCCGAAAACGCTTGTTCCCAGGTCGGATGTCCTCCCGGATTTGCATTCCAGATGAAGCGTACTCTGATGGGCTTGCCGTCCAACACATCGTCGGCGTAGAAGTGGCCGACCTGACCGGAAAAGCGGCCGGTCACAGGCACATCGAGTCGGTGTGGAGTGCGTCCGTCGAGCCACCAGATTGCCCAGGTTTGCGCTTCAGGATCGAACGAGCGGAAGGCGGCCGCCCGGACTTCGCCTTGAGGCAGTCGAAGGACATTGTCTTCAACATTCCCATAGCCGCGGAGAATTTTCCGCGTCGAGGATGTGCCGGAAAATTCGGTCCAGTCAGTGCTGCCGGTCAGGCGCGAATTCAGGCGGCGATGGCGTACGTGCCAATCTCCGATGATGAAGTCGAAGTCGGACGGGGCGGTAGTTTGAACGGTGTTCGGCATCGGACGGTCACCAGGATAAAAGCGCAGCATAAGACGCAAGTAGGGCATTTTTCGCCCTATTACGTAAGCGATAGTCGTCTTGCTGAGGCGATGGTCGTCTTGCTCGCGGCACCGTCGCTCTCCCAATTGGGAGAACTGCCAAACGCCTGCTTCAACCACGTGGCGAGGGCGCGCAGTGTGGTCGAACTTGCGTCGCTGCGTTCACCGTCGCCGGCAATCGCCTGCGTATTGACGCGTCTCCTGGCGGGCACGGTTCGCTCCGCGGCGCTTGAAGACTCGCCCTTGCCAGGCACGACTGAGTTTGAAGATGCATTTGTGAACGCATTCTGGGGTGTGATGCAAGCAACGCATTGACGAGCAGATCTGTGGCCAATGCAAAAAATCAGACTTTCGATTCCGAATGCTGCAACGGCCAAGCCCATTGGACATGGTGCGCCATCGGCAAAACAACCGACACCGGCCGAACCGATAATTAAGTGCGCTATTGAAGCGCGCCGGCGAGTGCGCCGGGCCGGGGCGAGTGGCAGATGGAGCATGCCAACTCGCGCCGCTGCCGGAGTTTCAATCGTTCAGGAAATGAATGTCGGGCTGATCGATGACGCCGACTTTTTGCATGGTCTCGCGCAGATCGGTGGACTCGGCAAATGCCTTAGCGCGGCCAAGATCCTTTGCCTCGAACATCAAGATCACTTCATTGGGATCCTGCGCATCCCTCAGGACATATTTCTCTGTAAGACCTGCCTCATTCCGCTTGGGAAGGTGAGCGTCGTATCCTGGCTTCCATTGTGCAAAATCCCGCACCTTGTGGCGGACGATCATATAGCTGGACATATCGCGCCTCCTTTCGAGGGACAGATTAAGAGGAACACCATCGTGGGCAGCGGTCGCCGCCCCAGTCAGTATAGGCGTTGCTATTGGATTGGCGTTCTTGAGGGCTTCGGTCAGTCCGCAACCGCTTCACAGGAAACGCCATGCGAAGAATGGCTTCTGCATGGGAACAGGCCGCCAGCAGCACGCCTGCTTCGGCGAACGCCAGAGTCAGGGACGGCGTTGGCAGCTCGCCGGACCGCCGCTCGTTCTGTCATCGACATGTCCTCACATCGCGGCAACCAGATTGGCAATTTTCCATCTTGCATGGTTTTCAACTGGGACATTTTGTCTCAATGGATGGAAATTGCTTTTCAGTAGAATGCATCAGCACATGCAGCGACACTCTCCTTGCATGTGAAGCTGCTGGAGCGGCGTCTTGAGGTGATTCTCCTCACGATAAATGGTGTCAAGTCATAGCCTGGAAATTCTCAACAAGATGGATTGGGTCCCGATAGCCTTCGTTACGTTCAAGGTGCTCGTGTTTGGCACGGGCATGTTCTTCGCCATCAAGTGGCATTACGATAAAGAGAAGGAGGAGCAGAAGCGCGCGGTGCTGCGCGCGAGCGGCAAGGTGGGCGCAGTCTTCGCGCTGTCGCTCCTGGGCCTGTTGCTCTTCACCTTCGTTCTTGGCAGGACGCTCGGCTTGGACTTGCCCTTCCCATGATGGCGAGCACAAGCGCTGAGCGGCCGGGTTGCCAGGCTCAGGCCTTGGGCGCCATCCAGACCAGGTTCCAGAGATGGCCGTCGAGGTCTTCGAAACCCTGGTCGTACATGAAGCCCTGGTCTTCCGGCGGATGCGGCGTGCGGCCACCGGCGGCGACGGCCTTGGCGATCAGGCTGTCCACTTCTTCCCGGCTGTCGCACATCAGGCAGAGCACCGCCTCGTTCGCCTGCTTGGCCTGCACGACGGGTTTGCCGATGAGTGTTCCGAAGAAGCTTTCGGTCGTCAGCATGACATGGATGCTGCCCTCGGCGATGATCATCATGGCCGCGCGTTCGTTGCTGAATTGCGGATCGTACCCGAAGCCGAGCGAGGAAAAGAAGGCCTTCGACTTGGCCAGGTCCTTGACCGGCAGGTTGATGATGATCTGCTTTTGCATGTTGTCTCCATGTTGACGATGAGTTGATAAGGGCCTGCATCCTGACGACGAACGACACCGCCTGAAATCGACAAGGCGCGAAAAGTATTATTTGGCCGGCGATTGCGGTAGTGATGCTAACGCAGCAGGGAGCGCGCGGTGGGCGCCAGCATCAAAACCTCCGGCGGGCGCGCAAGCGCCTTGTGAAGGCGCCCGAACAAATCGTCCCGCCAGTCCGCTTCGCGGGCCAGTGCTGCGATGTAGGCGTCGTACGCCGCGCGATCGGCGAAGGCCGCAAACCACGCAAACACGTTCTCGCCTTCCCGCACCGGCAGGCGCTCGAAGGTGTTCGGGCTGTGATCGCTGACATAGCGTCCGAGCACCCGTGCGCCGTTGCGCTCGAACAGCGGCAGCAACAGGTGTTCGAAATCCTGCACGAAGGTCGCGCTGACCGGCGCGGAGAAATAGTAGAGCGTGGCGACCACAAAACTGCCCGGCGCGGCGCTGTCCGTTCCTGGCCGCTCTGTTGGATCGACCCGGAATCCGCTGCCCGCGACGGCAGGGTGCAGCAGCAGCACGTTGTCGTTGTCGTATAGCGTCGGATTGGCCGCACCGCGGTATGCCTGCCACACCGGGCCGAAGTAGAAGTCGGTCAATGCCTTGCGGCGCGCTTCCATGTCCGGGAAGCCGCGCAGCCACACGAATCGGTTGGCGTCGTTGACCTCGCGGAACTGGCCGAAGATGCGCATGCCGACCGCTTCCTGCGATTCGACGAAGTGCTTGTCGAACAGGTCGATCAGTTTGTCCCGCGTGCCGGGATAGTTGATGTATTGACGAAGCTCGACGATGGGATAGGCGTCTTCCATGCGTGTCCTTTCTGCCGTGGCGGCGTGGGCGAATGAGATGACCGCGAAGGTTAGAGCGAGAGTGAGCAGTTTCATGAGAGCCCTCCAGCGAGCACCGTCAGCCCGTGTTGAAAAGCGCCCAGCATAGATTCCAAATAGGACATAATTCGCCCTATTAAGTGAATAAGATTCAACCATGTACCACCCCACCACCCGCGTACTCGGCGTACTCGAACTGCTGCAGGCGCACGGCCGCCTCAGCGGCGCCGAATTGGCGGAGCGGCTCGAGGTGGATAGGCGCACCCTGCGGCGTTACATCAGCACGCTGGAGTCGATGGGCATTCCAATCGCAACGGAGCGCGGCCGGCATGGCGGCTACGCGCTCGTGCCCGGCTTCAAGCTGCCGCCCCTGATGTTCACCGAAGATGAGGCGGTGGCCTTGTCGGTCGGTCTGCTCGCCGCGCGCGGGCTTGGCTTGGCGGAAGGATCGCTTGCCGCGGCCAGCGCGCAGGCGAAGCTCGAACGTGTCATTCCAGAGGCGCTGCGCCGCCGCGTGCGGGCAGTGAACGAGACAGTGAAGCTGGCCGGCGCACGCGCAACTGGCCAGGCCGACAACGGCTTGCTGGTGACGCTCAGTCTGGCCGCCCAGCTTGGACAGCGCGTGCACCTGCGCTATCGCGATGCCCGTTCGGGCGCCACCGAACGCGACTTCGACCCGTACGGCCTGGTCTTCCTGGATGGCCGCTGGTATGCGAGCGGCATGTGCCATTTGCGCGGCGAGCTGCGTTCCTTCCGGCTCGACCGCATGCTTTCGCTCGAGCTGGGCGAGCAGCGCTTCCAGCGCCCCGGCGACTTCGATGCGCTGGAGCATTTGCTGCGGTCGGTGGCTACGCTGCCGAGGGCCTACACCATCGAAGTGATCCTGAAGACCGATATGGCGACCGCCCGGGCGCATCTCTTCAATGCCATCGGCGTGCTGACGGAAGCGGAGGGCGGTGTGTTGGTGCGAAACCAGTCCGACGACCTCGACTGGTTTGCGCGCCAGCTGGCGCGCCTGCCCTTCGGTTTCAAGGTGCTCCGTCCGGTGGAGCTGCATGCGGCGATCAGGGAGTGCGCAACGCGGTTGCTGGAGCAAGCGGGGGAAGTCTGACGCTTCGTTCGCGATGTGCTGCATGAAGTTTTCGCGCATCGCAGGAACCGAACGGCGAGCCATGCAATCTTCCTGCTATTCAGCAGGCGATTTTCCTTCCATCATGGTCCGTCAATCATTCAACGCACAACGCCTCAGCAGGCAATTCACGGAGCTGTTCTTTGCCGCCCCGCAAGTCGTCATGCACCGCACTTCTCGCATGGCAACGACGAAACTGTCTGCCCGCGACCAGGCCGAGTTTTCCCGCATGGGCAGCGAAAAGGTGGCTGCTTTCTATCAGTCATGGGCCGGCATGTGGACAGCGGCCGTTGCCATTCAGTACGAGATGATCGCCGCCTATTCGTCCGCAGCGCTTGCCTTCGCCACGAAGGGCACCGCAAGCACGGGCGCCGCTGTTGCGGCGATGTCCGATGCCGCCACCCGGGTCGCCTCCGCCGGCCTCGCACCGGTCCACAAGAAAGCTGTGGCCAATGCGAAGCGTCTTGCGCGCAGCAAGCGCTGATCCTTGCCCGCTGCACCGTGCGCGCCGCGGCGCCTTCAGCGTGTCCTGCCGAGCAGCACGCCCGAGACGCGCAACGCAGTGTCCGTCACCACATCGATTTTCGGCTTGTAGCCCTGGTGAATCCAGCTCGTGGCGATCTGGATGATGCTGCCCAGCACGCCGACCTGCAGCAGCTCGTCGGCGGCCTCGCCGCGTAGCGCGAGCACCCGCGTCATGTTGCGGGCGATGCCGCGCAAGGCTTCCTCGAAGGCCGCATCGACCGCCGGGCTGACGCCGCGAATCTCCACGAGGAAGACGCGCGCCGCGTGCGGCTCGCGCTGGAGCGCGGCGAAGTAGGCGTACAGCATCGCGCGCGCCCGTTCCTTCCGGCTGCGCTTGCTCTGCGCCGCCTCCACGCCTTCCTGATGCACGCCGTACGTCACCGCATTGAAGGCCGCGACCAGCAGCTCTTCGCTGTTGGCGAAGGATTCGTAGAAATAGCGTTCCGTGAGTCCTGCGGCTTCGCAGACCGCCTTGACCGACGACTGGCGATAGCCGCGCTCGCCGTACACGGCGATGCCGGCGGCAATCAATCGGCGGCGCCGCTCGGCGCGCCGTTCTTCCTGGGAAATGCCCCGGTACAGGCGGGGCGCGGGCTGGGTTCGAGACATGCGAGACATGCCTCTATTCTGACACGGGCCGTTGTCAAAACAAAACTGACACGATAGAGTGTCAGAAATTACAAGGAGACGCCGACTGCCATGTCAACATCCGCTTCCTCCAACGCAGAGACGCTTGATGTCCTGATCATCGGCGCCGGCCTCTCCGGCATCGGTGCCGCCTATCAACTCCAGAAGACTTGCCCCGGCAAGCGCTACGCCATCCTCGAAGCGCGCGACGCCATCGGCGGGACCTGGGACCTGTTCCGCTATCCCGGCATCCGCTCCGATTCCGACATGTATACCCTCGGCTACCGCTTCAAGCCGTGGACCAATCCCAAGGCCATCGCCGACGGCCCGGCCATCCGCAGCTACATTCGAGAAACCGCGGAAGAGGGCGGCATCACGCGGCACATCCGCTTCCGGCAGAAGGTGGTCAGCGCCGCATGGTCGAGCGCCGAGGCCTGCTGGACAGTCGTCGCCGAACAGGTCGGCACCGGCGAGCGCAGCACCGTGCGCGCCCGCTTCCTCTATGCCTGCAGCGGCTATTACCGCTACGACGAAGCCTATCGGCCCGAATTCGCCGGCGAAGCCGACTTCCGCGGCACGCTGGTCCTGCCGCAGTTCTGGCCCGAGCAACTCGACCATGCAGGCAAGCGGGTGGTGGTGATCGGCAGCGGCGCGACCGCAGTCACCGTCGTCCCTTCGATGGCCAAGACCGCCGCGCACGTCACGATGCTGCAGCGCTCGCCGTCCTATGTCGTTACGCGTCCCGGCGAGGACAAGATTGCGCACGGCCTGCGGCGCGTGCTGCCGGAGCGGACCGCCTACCGCATGACGCGCTGGAAGAACGTACTGATCGGCATGTTCTTCTACAAGCTCGCCCGCAGCCGTCCCGAGCCCATCAAACGGCGCATCGTGCAGATGGCGGCGCAGCAGCTCGGCAACGGCTATGACGTCGCCACCCACTTCACGCCCCGCTACAAGCCCTGGGACCAGCGCGTCTGCCTCGTGCCGGACGGCGATCTCTTCGACGCCATCCGCAATGGCCGCGTCTCGGTGGTGACCGACACCATCGAGCGCTTCACGCCGGACGGCATCCGGCTCGCCTCGGGCAAGGAGCTGCCGGCCGACATCGTGGTGATCGCCACCGGCCTCGCGCTGCAGGTGCTGGGCGGCGTGGCGATGAGCATCGACGGTCGGCCGCTGCAGGCGAACGAAGCCTTCGCCTACAAGGGCATGATGCTGAGCGACGTGCCGAACTTCGCGATGGCCTTCGGCTACACCAACGCCTCGTGGACCTTGAAAGCCGATCTCACCGCCGGCTACGTCTGCCGCCTGTTGCGCTACATGGACCGCCACGGCAAGGCCATCGCCGTGCCGCGGCGCGAACCGGGCGTGGAACCCAAGCCCTTCCTCGACTTCACCTCCGGCTACGTGCAGCGCGCGCAGCACATCCTGCCGAAGCAGGGGTCGCGCGCGCCGTGGCAGGTGCATCAGAACTATCTCCAGGATCTCGTCACCATCCGCTTCGGCCGTATCGCCGACGGCGTCATGCGCTTCGGCGCGAAGGGAGCCATGCCATGAGAGTGAAGGACCGGGTTGCCGTCATCACCGGCGCGGGCAGCGGCATCGGCCGCGCCATTGCCGTCTCCCTGGCGCGGCGCGGCTGTCATCTCGCGCTCGCCGACATCAATCGGCTGGGCATCGAACAGACCGCCGAGCTGGCGCGGGCGCTGGGGGTGCGCGTGAGCCTCCACGACCTCGACGTGGCGAGCCGCGAGATGGTCCGGGCGCTGCCGGCGGCGGTGCAGGCGCAGCATGGGCGCATCGACATCCTCGTCAACAATGCCGGCGTCGCGCTCGGCGGCACCTTCGAGCAGGTGAGCGAAGCGGACTTCGACTGGCTCATGGAGATCAATTTCCATGGCGTGGTCCGCATGACGCGCGCCTTCCTGCCCTACCTGCATGCCGGCGACGACGCCCGCATCGTCAACCTCTCCAGCCTCTACGGCCTCGTCTCGCCGGCGGGGCAGGCCGCCTATTCGGCGAGCAAGTTCGCGGTGCGCGGTTTCTCGAATGCGCTGCGCCATGAGCTCGAAGGTTCCGGCGTCGGCGTGACGGTGGTGCATCCCGGCGGCGTGGCGACTGCGATCGCCAAGAACGCCCGCGTGCCGGACGGCGTGCCCGAAGAGGAGGTGCTGCGGCGCAAGGCCCTGGCCGACAAGCTCCTGCGCATGCCGCCCGAGAAGGCCGGCGAGATCATCGTGCGCGGCATCGAGCGGCGCCAGGCGCGCGTGATCGTCGGCATGGACGCCAAGATCGTGTCGATCATCGAGCGTATCGCGCCGGTGCGTTACTGGGCGCTGCTGAAAAGGGGAGTGGAACAATGACGGCATTTCAAATCACAATCACGACAGCGGCGCTCTTCGTGCTCGCCGTTGCCGGCCTGCTCGCGGCCTTCACCTGGTGGACCGCGCGGCGCATCGAGGCCGGCTTGCCGCCGCAAGGACGGTTCGTGGAAGCCGGCGGCGTGCGCTTCCATGTGCACGAACAGGGCGAAGGTCCGGCCCTGCTGCTCATCCACGGACTCGCCGGCCAGATGCGGCACTTCACCTACGGCGTAACGGAACGCCTGGCGAGCCAGCACCGCGTGGTGACGCTGGACCGCCCCGGGTCCGGCTACTCGGTGCGCGGCGAGGCGACGCCCGCGGACCTCTCCACGCAGGCGGCGGCCATCGCTGCCTTGATCGATACGCTGCAGCTCGGCCGTCCCTTCGTCGTCGGCCATTCCCTCGGCGGCGCGATTGCGCTCACGCTCGCGGTCGAGCATCCGCAGCGCGTGTCGGGGCTGGCGCTGGTCGCGCCGCTGACGCATCTGCCCGAAGACAGCGAGCCGCCGGCGGCCTTCAAGGCGCTGACCATCGCATCGCCGTGGCTGCGCAAGCTCTTCGCCTGGACGCTCGCCGTGCCGGGCTCCATCGCCAAGCGCGAGGCAGTGCTGGGGCAGGTATTCGGCCCGGACCCGGTGCCGCGCGACTTCGCCACGCGCGGCGGCGGACTGCTCGCGCTGCGTCCGAGTCATTTCATCGCTGCATCGGTGGACCTGCAGGCTGTGCCCGAACGCCTGCCGGCCATCGTCGAGCGGTATGGCGAATTGCGCGTGCCGGTGAGCGTGCTGTTCGGACGCAAGGACCGCATCCTCGATTGGCAGCGGAACGGACAGGCGCTGGTGGACAAGGTCGGCGGCGCCACGCTGAAGCTGGTCAACGGCGGCCACATGCTGCCGGTCACGGACCCGGAATCGACGGCCGGCTTCATCGCGGAGGCGGCGCAACACGTGCGGCAGGAAGTGTAATTCACTCGCCATCGAGGAGACATCATGCTGCGCAAGGCATTCGCCGTACTCGTTCTGCTCGTCGTTGCACTTCTGGTCTATCTCAGCCTGGCGCCCGTCCCCATCGAGCCGGTGGCATGGCGCGCGCCGAAGGACGGCGGCTATGCAGGCGCGTATGCCGCCAACACCGGGCTGGCCAATCTGCGCCGTATCGAATTATCCGGGGAAAGCGGTCCCGAGCATGTCGCGCTCGGACCGGACGGACTGCTGTACGCCGCCGTGGCCGGCGGCAAGATCCTGCGCATGAAGCCGGACGGCAGCGCGCCTGAAGTGTGGGCGCAGACCGGCGGCCGCGTGCTCGGCTTCGACTTCGACCGGCGCGGCAACCTCGTTGCGGCCGACTCGCGGCGCGGATTGCTCTTGGTCGAAGGGCAGGGGACAGAAAAGCGCATCACCGTGCTGGCGGACAAGGTGCGCGTCGCCGACGGCAGCGACGATCCGATCCGCTTCGCCGACGCCGTCGTAATTGCCGGCGACGGCAAGATCTTCTTCACCGATGCCTCGCGCCGTTTCGGCGCCGCGCAATGGGGCGAGTTCGATGCCAGCGTGCTCGACATCCTGGAACATTCGGCCACCGGCCGCGTGCTTGTGTTCGACCCGGCAAGCCGCGCGGTGGACATCGTGGCGGACGGCCTGACGTTCGCCAACGGCCTCGCGCTGTCGGCGGACGAGCGCTCGCTGTTCGTGGCGGAGACCGGGGAATATCGCATCTGGAAGCTGGATGCGGCAGCGCGCAAGCTGCATCTCAAGGCCGCCGGCGAACAGCCCGGCGCGGCGGTCCTCCTCGCCAACCTGCCAGGCTATCCGGACAACCTGATGCGCGGCATGAACGGCCGCCTCTGGGTAGGCCTCGCCAAGCCGCGCAGCGCCGCAGCCGACGCGCTCGCCGCAAAGCCCTTCCTGCGCAAGGTGGCAACGCGCCTGCCCAAGGCACTCTGGCCAGTGCCGCCGGCCTACGGTCATGTGCTGGCCCTCGATGAAAGCGGCAAGGTCGTCGCGGATCTGCAGGACCCGTCCGGCGCGTATCCGGAAACCACCGGGGTGACGGAAACCGCGGACCGGCTCTACATCCAGAGCCTGCATGCCGGCGCGCTGGGCTGGCGCGGCAAGGACGGTCTCGGCCTGCGTTAGATTGCGTCAGGCCGAGACGCGCACGAAGCAATTACTTCTTGTAGTACCCGCTGGAGAAGACCATGTCGTCGGCCTTCTCGAAGTAGACGGTCTTGGCTTGGATTTCCTTCGTCACCGGATTGGGCCACTTGTAGTCGCTGGTGCCCTTGCCGGACGCCTTCGCCTTCGTCAGGATGTCCTTGATGAACTCCTTGCCGTCGGCGTCCTTGAGCGCCGACACGTCTTTCTCGATCAGGCGCGGGTTCGTGCCGTGGGCCAGCACCTTGCCGTTCATGTCGTAGACCGAGATGTACAGGTCGCGGTCGACGAACTGTCCCTTGTTGTTCGACACCTCCGCCAGGGTCTTGTCCTTGCCGTGCGCCTTCAGATAGGCGACGGCTTTCTTGACCATCGCTTCGGCTTCCGCTGCGGTGCCCTGGTCGGCCGCGATGGCGGCGGACGAGGCGATGAATGCGGTGCCGATGAGGACGGCCTGAAACAGCTTCTTCATTGTGATGCTTCCTTCGTTGGATAACGTGAAATCGCGCGTCATTGCGCAGTCTCGTCTACGGCAGGAAGCGCGTGCACTGGATGGCAAATGCGCAAGAACGGGGCGGATTTTTGTGAACGGGATGTTGCAAGCGGCTGGGAAAGCGCAAGGCTGCCCGCCGGAATCGCCTCCGGCGTTCGGAAATCCGCACCGCTGTTTTCAATGTGACGATCGTGTGCTGTGCGCTGATCAGAGTCAAAGCGAAGTTGCAGCGATGCTCTTCTAAATGGATCGATACCCCCTAGGCTGAACCCTGCGCTGTCAATTTCTGACTGCGCTGTGGATCGCATTTCGCGCGAGTGGAGAACATGATGGGAAGAATTTTTCAAGCAACCGCTTTCACCTTGGCCGCCGGCATCACTTCGGTCGCATGGAGCCAAGCCCAGCCCGACCTCGTCGACTCGACAGGCAGGGCGGTGGGCCAATACAAGGGCGACTCGGTGACCGTCCTCTATGGCGGACAAGTCGTGCGGATTTATACGGACGCGGATTGGAATTATTCGCTGGGACGTCCCGCGTCCAGCGGCCTGACCTGGAAGCATGTGCCGCTGTATTACCAAACGCCCGATTGCACCAGCCAGGCCTACATCGGCACGGCGCCGACAGCGCCCATTGCCCAAGGCGCCGCCGCACCTGCCTCGGGCGCACCGTATAGCTCACCGGCGTACGGATCGCACTTTCTTTTTGCGCCGTCGAAGATCGGCACGGTATGGACGGCGTATATCAGCGGGGAAAACCCGACGTTCCAGCAGGTTGCCATACAGTCGGAGCGCCAGTACGACGGTTCGTGCGCTGCAAAGTCCTATTCCAACCTTTGGGTCACGCCTGTCTTCACGCAAGTCGGACTTGAGATCTATGGCGTCCCACCGTTTTATGTGAAGTGACTTGCGGGCTCACATGCCTTGAGACGTCGGAGACGCTTCCGGCAAACCAGGGATTGGAAATGGCTGGCGTGGCAGTTCATGCCAGCCATTTGTTCGCGCAAGATTGCCCATCAGAAGTCGTTCGAGAAAGCGCTGTATTCATGGATGCCGCTCGGGGCGGGACAAGCGCACATAGAGTCCGCCAATCAAAGCGCCATTCCAGATAACGGGATGCATGAACGCGTCATGAGTCCACATAACCCAAGCCGCACCTGGTAGCGCGCCGAGGATGGCACCAAGCATTACGCTCACACCTCCGAGCCTTCTCCCGGCGCTTACGATTGGAACGCCGTACAGGAAGGTAAAAGGCAAGGAAATTAAGAACCCGTAAACTGCTATGGCGGCAGCGCCAAGCACCGTCTGCACAACCGATTCGGCGTGCCCGGCATATCCCGTGACCGACCAGAGGACGCCGCCGAGCGCCGAGCCGATAAGTGCTGCGCCAAACCCTGCTTTAATCCGCCGCATGCCCATACGGTGAGCCTTTTAAAGCAGGCGTGACCGGCGGCTTGCAGGGGCGAGTAAAGAGGTGAGCTTACCTGCGCCGCAGGTGACTGGGTGGTGCGTCATGTTAGGTTTGGTCTTCATCGATTGCCACCAACAGAGCCGTACCGATCAATATTTCGCTGCCAGCACCGCCTTGTCAGCACGCGGCCAGCTCGCCATCATATCCGCCCGTGCCGTCTCCGAATCGGTAGTTCTACCCTGTTTTTTCAGCACGGTTGCCAATCCCTTATAAGCCCAGCCGTTGCGCGGATGATAAACGAGCTCATCGTGCAGGGTCACTTCTGCGTCTGCGTACCGATTGGCCCGAATTTGCATCGCGGCCAGACGTTGACGAGGTCCATTGGCGAGCATCGGCGGTTCCATTTTTTCCAGGTAAAGCGACATCTCCACCGCCCCTTTCTGCAGCGCGATTGCCTCGCCGATGCGCTGGCTTGCAAAAGCGATCTCCGCGCCGAGTTGCGCTCGGGCGCCATTCACCAGGCTTTGCACTATTTTTGCCGGGCCAACGTTACCTTGATGCTTTACTAGCAGCGCTTCAGCGTTCACGTTGAGCTTAGCGTATGCCGCACGGGCATTTTCCAATTGGCCCAGTCTCGCCATGGCGATGCCACGTGCCATTTCACCCAAGACGATGGCCATGCCCTTCTCTCCTTTTGGCAATGGCTCAGCGAGCAGAGCGTCCCAGCGCTGCAGATTCAGTAGCGTCAGCATTGGTACGCTGCGTACGAATTCCCCGTACTCATGGTCCCCGCGTACCAGCGTGGCCAGCTTGCGCGCCGCCTCCATCGCGGCGTCTCCCCGGCCTTCCATCAACGCCGCATACACCAAGAATTCAGCGTTGTGAGGGCGCCAGTCCTTTGCCAGCTCAAAGCCTTGTTTTTTCAGGTCGACTACCAATGCTTCTTCAGCGGCTAATGCCGACTGATTCACACGAGTGGCGTCGGCGTAGCGACCAAGGACGGCGTAGATGTGTGACGGCATGTGCAGCAGGTGCGGCGATTTAGGGGCCAGATTGGCGAGCCTCTCGGCAGCGCGTTCGCCCCGCTTGCCTTGCGCGGGCACGGTCACCGCATGAATCAGGTAATGGTTGAGGCCGACATGGTCAGGGTGGCGTGCCAGGCCAGCCTCAAGCATCCGTGCAAGCTCTCCTATTCGTCCGGCCGGCGTGCCGGTGTCAAGATCCCACCAATCGCCTTTGGTGACGATCATTTCCGCTTCTGCGTACAAGGTCAACACGTCCGGGTCATCCGGGAAGCGCAACGCAAGCTGCTGCATGTAGTCGGCATAGGCCAGGTCGAGCGGATCAGCCGGCTCCGTCGAACCAGTTCGGCAAATGGCGCCTGGGGGAGGTGCAATAGCGCGGGCAGCACTTTGACCGTAGCGCAACGCTAACGATTGGATCAGTGCCAAGTCGCGCGCTGAAGCCCCTTCGCTATGCGCCAATGCGTAATCGACATACGTTCTGGCTTCACTGACATCACCCCGTTGAGTCCGGTTGATGTTCGGTCCCATCTGCAACGCAACGCCCCATGCACACATGCCGCAACCGGGGTCCCGCGCAAGCGCAGCCTTAAAGTCGCGGACCGCTTCGGCTTCGTTGAACGCGTAGGCTTGGGCGATCCCCTGCGCAAACAGATGACGGGCTGGGTCGTTCGCTTGTGAAGGAACCAGCGTTGTCGCTCCGTGCCCGTCGATCACGGGAGCCGTTGCTGCTCTGTCTATTGTCAGGGGCGCGAGGGCGCATGCGCCCAGCGCTGACAAAGGAAACACGAACAACATCATTCTCTGTGTAAAACGAAGCCGCCGGTATGAGTGCACAAAAGCCATTATTGGGGAACGGTACCCGTAAAAAATTGCGATTAAAAATTGAGCAAGGCTCTAACAGGTGATTTCGTTTCTAAAGCACGCCAAGTGATGAGGTTAAGCGTTACGGGTATGAGGTACCCATTGCGCGCCGCCTCTATGCAAAGGACGCAAAATGCGCGAGACAAAATGCCGCGACATAGAACAGGAACGCCACCGAGATCCCTTGCAGAGGACGCGTGAACCAGTACGACTGAGCCATCCAGAGATAAGCACTCAGCGTCAAGAAGCCGGCAACCCCAAGAACAGAGGAATGAAACAGCAGCGCCGGCTCTTGGATGGCGAGGTAGCCGAATACCACGCCAAACAGGATCGCGCCGAGACTATGGCTTGCATTGAAGCCGATCCACGCTTTCCAGATGCTCGTCTGCCGGCTGATCACCGGCGATGTCGTTTTCATCCCCTCCAGCAAAGCGGCGTCACGCGGATGGAATTTGTCACCGAAGAAGGTGTAGGCCAGATGCGCCATGCCCAACATCAGGATCACTCCGGCACTACCAATCATCGCAATTTGCGCGAGCATGTTCACCCTCCTCGTCGTGGTCCGATCCGGTACAGATACGTGCATAGGATCGTGCCGTTTGCTCCTTCATGAGCTTCCCTTTAGGGCTCTCGGGCCGAAACGCTTGGTCAGCGCGTCGCGGAATGAGATATGAATATAATGAGCTTAGCTCATGTTTTCTACTCGTCTTTTGCTCAGCTTTTTTCTGCCCCTGTCCGATGCCGACCAAACGCCGCCCGACTGCCTTGTCTCGCTCGACGCCGACGCGGCGTAGCCCATCGCAGGCGCGTTCCGAGCAAACCGTGCGCATCATTTTTAAAGCGACGGCTCAGGTTTTGGATGACCTTCCGTCCAGCGACGGCGCGCTTTATTCCGTGTGTCGCCCCTGATCCACCAATTCCTCTGAAGTGGAGCAGAGAACCAGCCATACTCCCACCGCCAAAGCGAGACCTTCTCACACTCCTACGAGGCACCGACTTAGAAGCGATAGGTCGCCCCGATATAGCGATAGCTTCCGGAGGGCAATGCAGCGTGCTTCACCACGTCACCGGCATTGAAGCGTTCGTAGTTCAGAAAGACGGTGAGCCGATTGTTGGCCGCCCAGCTGCCGATCACGCGCAGCAGGCCACCAATCTCCTTGCCTGGCAGGTTTTGGGTGCCGGCGTAGGCGCGCATGCCGCCTGCGTACACGGCGTCGTCCTCATTGAGCCGACGTGCCAAACCGTATTCCGCCGAGAGGTTGGTTGTTGCGGTCGGCGAGACCGCCAATCCCGGGGTTACCATGACCAGGTTGCTCAAGCTGAGGAATTGCCCTTCACCGAGGTAATTGGAGCTGGCATACAGCTGGTTGAACGATTTAATTGTTCCACGCCCATACGTGCCGCCGCCAGATGCCACATCCACACGCGCGGTGAGGCGCGGCTTCCAACTTGACTTCGCAAGTTCCAAGCTGCTGACCAAAAACAGTCCCCACGCATTCACGTCGCGATCAGCAAAATGACCGGTCTGGTACGCCAGTGTCCCGTCAAACCGGAATGCATCCTTGCGGCCCCAAAGCCGTGCGCCGTAGGTATAGCGGTCATCGGCTGCCGTGCGGCTCCCTGAGCTGAAGTTTGGGTTCTTAGTGTGATACAAAAATGGTTCCAAATACGTGTTTGGCCCGCCTTCCGGCGTCACGATGACACTCCCGGTAATCCCTTGCAGACGTTCGCCGTAATTCGTGACATCGTCAAACGAGCCGCGTCCCAGGCGGGTGGCTCGAAAATCGAACGCGCCTACGCGAAATTGTGGCCGATGGGCATATACCCGCAGTCCATTCCAGCTGCGATGGATATTGGGGCCGTCACTCAGACTGATCAGTTGGCGCGGACCATCCGCAAATTCTTGCCGACCAAACATGGCACCCACCAGCGTCTCGCCGACCGTGTCGCGCACGTCAACGAACAACTGCTGCAGCGACGCGTCGTTCTGAAAGTTCGCCGATGCGGTGTCGCGCCGCTCACCCGCCTGGCCGGAGGCAACTTCGCCGTAGAATCGCAAAGCTGAATTGATGCGCAGATCCGCGCCTAGCACGCCACGAAACAGGCTCTGCTGGTAGGTGTTGCCGCGCTTAAGTTGGGCATTGCGGTAATCGTCATATCGCAAACGCGCTTCGGCGCTCACAGTCAGCGACGCATCACCGCCCATTGGCATCGCTTTAAGCTCTGGAGCCGTGCCGGCCGCCCGCATGCCGGTCCAGTCTTCGGCCCAGCGGCTGGCGAACACGCCATTGCCTAGTTCCGGTCCCCAACCAGCAGCCATCAACGGATAGGGATCCGCCGGTGTCGGCGCCAACTGGCCTGGCATTTCGGTACCGTCACACTTGTCGCGCCCGCCAGCACTGGCGGCGATAGCTTCGGCATTGCCGGCACCAATCCACAACAGTAAGCCAACGATGCCAATCCCCGTACCGCGAAACGTATTCAACACCACGACAATGCTCCAATGCTTAAGGATTCGAATTGGCCCGGCGCGCCAGTGCGTAACTGACTGGCGCGATAAAAAGGGCCGCCATGATTAAGGCAGTTGCGACAGCAAACGCGAGCTGCATGCCGGCCTGCACGGCGTCCGGCCGGGCAAGGGAAACGTCCGCGGCACCCGAGCCAAACGCAAACACAGCTCCCATCACCGAGGCACCGGTAATCAAGCCGAGGTTGCGAGACAAATTCAACATGCCGGACACCACGCCGCGCTGCTCCGCGCGAATGCCGGTCATCACTGCCGTGTTGTTGGCGGCCTGGAAGAGCGCGTATCCGGCCGTAATGACGCCGAGCGGAATGATGTAACCCGGCACGGCCAGAACCGCCGCAAGCTTAGGCAGTGCGATCGCGCCCACGGCCATGCCAGTCAAGCCGACAACTGTCATTCGTTTGGCACCGAACCGGTCAACCAAGCGGCCTGCCGGCACGCCTGCCAGCGCAGCGACGATCGGTCCGGACGACATGACGAGACCAACATGGGCCGGATCAAGGCCGAGCGCCTTGGAGAGGTAGAACGGCCCGACAACCAGGGTTGCCATGACGACGGTAGTCACAAGCATGCTCATGGCAAAGCCGGAACTCAGCAGGGGGTTGGCGAAAAACGCCAGCCGGACGAGTGGTGCTGGGGCGCGCATTTCGGCAAGAACAAACAGGCCGACGCCGATCACTGAGCCGCCGAGCAGCATGGCGTTTGACCAGCCAAAGCTGCCATGGCCGGTCGTCATGGCCAGTGCATAGGCCCCGAGGATCGCCATCAGCAGCAGCGTGCCGAGCACATCGAAGCGAGCGCTGTTGGCGGTTGCTGGTTGACGTGGAGCTGGCAAGTAACGGTGGGCCAGCAGGAACGTGGCAAGCCCAAGTGGTGCCATGCCAAGGAAGATCGCGCGCCAGCCAAAGCCCGCAATCAACAGACCGCCCAGTGACGGGCCAAGCGCCGTGCCAACCGCCGACATGGTTCCAAGCAGCCCCATCGCACTGCCAGTTCGCTCTTTAGGAACTGTTTCGCCAACGAGGGCCATGGTTAAAGCCATCATCATCGCTGCGCCCAATCCCTGCACCACGCGAGCGCCGACCAGCCACCAGAGCGAGGGCGCGGCGCCACACAGGACGGAAGCCAACGTGAACAGGACAAGGCCCGTCAGCATCAGCCTGCGCCGGCCAAGCATGTCTCCAAGGCGTCCCGCGCTGACGACGAGGGTCGTAATCGCGAGCAGGTACGCCAAGACGATCCATTGCACGTCCTGGAATGAAGCATTGAACGTCTGTGCAAAGGTCGGCAAGCCGACATTGGCAATGCTCGTGCCAAGCGCGGATAGCAGCATGGTGAGCGACAGGCTGAGGATTGCCAATCGGGGGGAAGCCTGGCGTGGCTCGATACGAATTGGAGTGTTCACGGCCAGCCTCTTTACAGCGGACGTGTCGCGCGCACCAGGCAATCGATGGCGACCTGAGTACCATCCGCCGTTTTGACTGGGCGATCAACGCGCCCCGCCTTTTCTATGACCAGCTCATTGCCCAATGCAGCGACCACGTCCTCGGCGGTGTACAGCATTGCCGGATTTTTCGGTCCGCCAAAGCCATGGGCGAGGTTCATTGAATCGTGTGCTACGAGCAGGAAGGTGCCGCCAGGCGCCACTGCCTTTGCCGCCTGCTCGATGATCGGTTCGAGTTCGCTCTGCGGCATTTGCAAGTAAATGAGCGCCACCAAATCAAAACGCGGGCCGGCATGCGAGTACCGGCGCAAATCGACTTCCACGAAATGGACGCGACCATCAACATTGCGGGCCGCGGCCAGACGCTTGCCCTTGTCGAGGGCGACATCGGAAAAATCGAGTGCATGGACAGTCCAACCCCGCTCAGCCAACCACACGGCATTGCGGCCTTCGCCTGTGCCGAGATCGAGCGCCGTGCCGGGAGCCAGATTCTCCGTCTCGGCGATCAGAAATCGATTGGCATCGACGGTCCAGACGAATTCTTGAGCCGCATACCGTTGATTCCAGTCTTCGCGCTCCATGGTGTCCGGTTTGACAGCCGCAGGAGCAGCCGCAGTGGTTAACGTACACGCTTGAGATTGCCCTACGGGCGTTGCCTTGGTCATGTTCTTCTCTCGACGATGTGTATGGATGAACATGGTAGGGGCGAGCGTGGTATGGCGGAAGGCGCACGGCTTGCACTTTGTCCGTGCGTCTGGCGCCATGTCATGAGACGAGGCCCTTCCGCCCGCTGCGAGAATTCACGGGGAAACGTTTGGAGTTGTAATGCTTCCTGTCGTGCATCTGAGCGCGTCGAGTTGACCAATGAACGCCGCGTACTCAGAATGCGCGTTCACGTTAACTTGGAGCCCTAGGCTGCTGACCACGATGGACATCGCCGAAGTCGCTAAGCGCACGGGCGTACCTGCCTCGACACTGCGCTACTATGAAAAGAAGGGTCTGATTGCGTCGCTTGGCCACCAAGGTGCTCGACGCCGTTTTGCACCGGAGGTGCTGGACCAGCTTGCCCTCGTCGCGCTCGGGCAAGCGGCCGGTTTGTCTCTCGATGAAATCAGGTCGATGCTTGCACCAAATTCAGGAACGTCGATTGAACGAGACGTGCTTGAAGCGAAGGCAAAAGAAATTGACCGGACTGCCCGGCAGCTGCGCGCGGTTAGCCGCGCACTGCGCCATGCTGCAACGTGTGGCATACCGGATCATGCAGCGTGCCCGACGTTTCAACGGCTATTGAAGGCGGCGGCGGCCGCCGCGCTCAATAGCCGTCGCCACGGCGACGACAGCGAGCGTGACGGTAACTAGCCGGATAATGTAGCCGTGCCGGCGTACGAGTCGAATTCAGCAAACGTGGCTTCAGATCGGGCAACTTGGACAAGCGATGCATTGCCAGACTTCAACGTCCTCTTCTCTACGCCGATTGACTCGTATTCGCCGTCGTGAACTACACATTCACTGGCAGTCCATCCTAGCACTTTAGCTGTCACCCCAATGTTGTGCTGGATCCCGCGATGCCACAGTACCGGGCACGTCGTTGAACCTGGACGGTGGGTTCACTCCACGACAACTTCGGCCTGCGGAATGACTGCTGTATGCGCTTCCTGACAAATGTCGTGAATGCACCCGCGCAGCCAGCGGTGCGCGGGGTCGGCGTCCATGCGCGGATGCCATTGCATGGACACCGTAAAATCCTTGGTCGGGAAGGGTAGGGCGAAATTGAACATTCCGGCGCGCAGATTGCCGGTATGTCGTTCGGGGACAGTTGCAATGAGATCAGACGCTCGTGCGAGCGCAATCGCGGCGGCGAAGCCGCCGACCACCGTGACAATTTTGCGTTCCAGTCCGAACGATTTAAGCGCCTCGTCCATGGGCCCGCGGTCTTTACCTTGGCGCGAGAAGAGAATATGCAAGCCAGTGCAATATCGCTGCATTGAGATCGGTTCCCGGCTGAGCGGATGCCCTGCACGCACGACACCAATAAAGTGATCCCGGAACAGGGCCCGGGTCCGCACCTCGGGGCCGGTGACGTCGCCGATGACACCCGTCTCGAGATCGACCATCCCCTCGCGTAGCCCCACGCTTTCCTTGTCCAGCTTCTGAGCAAAACGCAGCCGTACACCCGGCGCTTCGTTGCTGACTCGGGCAATCAATGCCGGCCCGAAGTTTTCAACGAAGCCATCGCTAGTTCGAAGCGTAAAGGTCCGGACTAGCTGCTTCGGGTCGAGCTCCTTCACCGGACGCAAGACAGCTTCCGCGTCCTGCACCACTTGCGCAACACGATCCCGCAACTCCTGCGCCCGCGGTGTCGGCACCAGGCCGCGGCCAGCCCGCACCAACAGGGGGTCGCCGGTCGTCTCGCGCAAACGTGCCAGTGCCCGACTCATGGCCGAGGGACTCAGCCGCAAGCGCCGTGCGGCACGCGCGACGTTGCCCTCGGCGAGCAGGACGTCCAAGGTAACCAACAGGTTGAAATCCGGTGTCGACATGGCTTTACGATAACATACGACAGTTGTGGCCTCACCTCCCATGCAAGAATTGTTATAGGCCGTTGCGTACCCCTACAACGATGGCCGTCTTGTTCTGCTCAGCTGTTAAATTTCCCGTCGGCTGATCCCGTCTTTGCGTCAACTCGCGATTTAGTCGCACGAAGCACGCAGCCCGTGCGGACACGAGATCTACGCTCTAGCTGGCGCGGCGGCACCCTTCATCGAGCAGCGGTTGGGGCGGCAGACCAGGTAGATCTCACATCGGCTGCCGCACCAGCCAATTCTCAAATTTCTGCATCGTCAGCGCCGCGGCCTGCGGCCCACGATTGCAGTTTTCTAAAGCGAATACCTCAACGTCCAGGATGCCAATGGTCTTAAACATGTGGCGTAGGTAAGGCGTGGCCCAGTCCTCCTTTTGCCCGGCGCCCTTTCCCAGTGAACCTCCGCAAGCCATCAACACGCGCACCGGACGATCACGCAAGAGGCCAACCTTGCCTTGCGGCTTGGAGCGGAAGGTGCGTCCAGGCCGCACTACATAGTCAAGCCATGCCTTGAGGTTGGATGGCACGAAAAAATTATGCATGGGCGTGGAAATGAGCACCATATCGGCGGCGTCGAGTTCACCGATCATGGTGTCGGACATCGCCAGCGACTTGCGCTGCATTTCGTCGAGATGGCCGGACGATGCGTTCAAGGTCGCTTGGACGAAGCACGCATCCGGATGAGGCACAGGATCGATCGCAAGATCGCGGTGGATAACGACGAGCTTCGGATCGAGCGATCGCCAGTAATGAATGGCGGTCTGCGCAGCATGGCGGCTATGCGACGCCTCGATCCGAGGGCTTGCAGCAATGTGCAGAAGGGCCTTCATATCTCGATCGGCATATTAAACCGCAAGGAGGTGGCCAACAGCCCGCAACGGAAATAGAAGCGGTGACCCAGCGCATTGCTCAACGGCGTATCCAGCACGAGCTTACCGCATTGCAGTGTCTGCGCCTGAGTGCGGAGGTAGGTCATCAGGCGTTCGCCATATCCCTGGCCGCGCACGCCTGCATCCGTTACAAGGTCGTCCACGTAGAGGAAACGGCCATGTACCAGGTTCTCCTGCAGGCGATAACCCGCTAAAGCTCGCGGCTGCACGCCGTCATACAGGGCGATGAGGTGATAGCCTTCGGTCACTTGGCGTTTCCAGCGTTCTACGAACTCGTCAGCCGAACCTAAATGTGGGCGCAACTGAACCATCAAGGAAAATAGCTTCCGTACGTCCGTCTCGCTTCTGGCCTGGTGCAATGCCGGTTCATGTGCGCTCATCATGCATCCTCCATTTCCGAGCGCTCTGTCGGGATAGGCGGCGTGAATCCAAGGGCGCCCGCAATACGGTTCCATGCATTGATCGAAGCAATCGAGGCGGTCAGGTAGGCGACTTCCGTGGGCGTGAAGTGTGCGCATAATTCGTCGTACACACTCTCGGCAATGTGTTGTTGCCCCATCTTCGTCAATGCCTCTGCCCAAGCGAGTGCGGCGCGTTCGCGCGCAGAGAAGATGTCTGTGTCGGCCCAAGTTGCGACAAGGTCGATCTTAATCGGCAGCACGCCTTCCTTTCGCGCAACATTCAGGTGAAACTGCAGGCAAAACGCACAACCGTTGAGCTGCGATGCCCGAATCTTTAAGAGTTCAGTGAGCTGTTTGTCCAGCCCGGAATCATCCACCGCTTTGCCAAGCGCTCGCAATGCAGTGACCGCATCGGGCGCCAATTTGTTGTAATCGGCCCAGTCGATGCGGGCCACTGGATTGCTGTGCATTTGTCGCTCATTCATGTCTGTTGTTAATATAAGAGTTCGAACACGGCAAATGATATTCGAATTCTTATAATATGCAAAGACCAACAAAATCACATGCATCCATTCCCGCTATTGGTGAGGGTAAGCGTGGCGTTGAGGGACACATCGGATATCTGCTGCGGCAGGCGCATTCAGCCCATCGGATCAGCATGGAGAAGGCGTTGGCTGAAACAGGAATGACCCTGCCGCAATTTTCCGTGCTTACGATGCTGGCAGCCTATCCTGGCGCCTCCGGGGCGACGCTCGCGCGTCTGTCGTTGCTCACGCCGCAAACCATGAGCGTTATCATCGCCAACCTCGAAAAGGCTGGTTTCGTTTCCCGCCATGCCCATCCAACCCATGGGCGAATTCAAGAGATCGAGATTACGGTCGAGGGAAAAAAATTGCTGGCGAAATGCAAGACGGCAGTAGCGTCGGCCGAAGCGGCGTTACTCGAAAATTTGACGCCCGCTGAAGAAAAGGTGGTGCGGCGCTGGCTCGTGGATATTGCGATGCGGAGTGGATCATAGCGTCACGGGACCGGCTTACATTGCAACGCACTAGCGCCGCCGCCAGCGAATGGCGTTCATTGTTCAAACGATGTGGCACGTCGATATCCGCTCATTCCATGTCCGGCCTCAGAAAGCCGATCGCCCGGTTTGAATCGATTTCGCGAATCGGTATCGTTAGCGCCGGTATCAGCTATGCGACCCTGAACCAGCGTATGGCGAATTGATTCAATCTTCCTCAACCGGCGCCAGTAGCGAACGTTTGCCGGCCTTGCAGATCCCCAGGCTCAATCCTTACCTCGTGAGGTACAGAAGTCTGTTGGCAGCCCAATGGCATTCGTTCGTCGCTAAGGTAAGCGAGCTGGTCCCCACCAGGCCGGGCGTTGATGATGGCGGCTATGGTGCTTCAGACACGCCCAAGACTTTCAGCCGCTCGACCGCGTTGGCATTCTTCGGGTTGAGAGCGAGTGAACGCCGGTAGTTCTTGATTGCTTCGGACCGATTTCCCATTTTGGCCTGCGCTTCGCCCAGACTGTCGTACAGATTGGCATCTGCTGGGTGCAGCTGCGTGCCGAAGCGGAAGACTGCAACCGATTCCGCCAGCATACCGCTACTTAGCAACGCATAGCCCCAACTATTGATGTCGTGGGGTGCGAATTTGAACGTGGCGCCTTTCGCCTTGAACTCCTCATAAATCCCTGATGCCTTGTCAAAACCCTGGGCCGCGAGTTGCGCGGCGAAGTTTTCCTGCGTCGGCGCGACACCGCTGGCGCGCCGTGTCTCAAGTGACACCATATGCCTGGGCACTCCGTTTGCGGTAGGGTTGTTCTCCATGAAGGCACGCGCTGCCGTGTCGTCTTTCAAGTAGGCATCGAGAAAGCGGTGCACGTAGCGCGCCATCACGCCGTATGCCAGCGTGACTTCGTCGCGCGAATATTCGTCGAACTCGCTGTCCCGAGCAAGGTGCAACCCGTCCGAGGAAAAGTCCTTGTGCGCCATCGGATGCATCGTCACCGCGTACAAGTCAGCATAGGTCATGCTGTTCAGGAAGCTGTACGTCGTGCTGTTTTTACGCCGGTTCAATTCCTCAATCGAAGCGGGCCGCCGGGCTACATATAGCATTGGGATCGCCAGCCTTGCCGGCGTCACATACGGAATCGCTTGCGTACCACCGTCGACCATCTGCGGAAAATAGCGCACCGAACCATCCAGGCTGACGAGCGCCTTGATGCGGTCGTCCTTCGCGGCGGCCACCACGTTCGCGAGTCCGCCCCAGCTGTAACCGGCCACGGCCAGCCGACTGGCATCCGCATTTGGCATCTGAACCGCTTGCGCGATCAGCCAGCCGATATCCAATGCCTGCGTTTCCAGCCCTTCCACGTCCACCGTCATCGCGCGTTGGCGTGCACCCTGTGACGCGCTGGCGAGAACAACGTAGCCGTGGCTGGCCAAGTATTCGCACAGGTCGGCGTTTTCGGCCGCCGTTCCGCTGTAGCCTGGCGCGTAGAGGACGACCGGGAACTTGCCAACCTGCGCGGGCGCGTCGCGCACCGCGCGCATTGGCTGCATCAGTGCTTGCGCTCCTGCTGGCCATCCTTCTGTTCGCTCGGTCAGCTGCGTGTCCGTGAGTCGGTTCACGGTGGCCGCATCGAGTGTCATGTCCCCCTCGGTAGCTCCGGTAGCGTAGTAATCACGGAAGTTCAGCGGCTTGCCGCTGTGTGCCGCCGGATACCAGACGAGCATCTGCATCGGCCGCGCCCGTTCACCGCTGGTTGGCTTGCCGGTGACGAGCGAAACCGTTGTCTTGTACACGCGAGAGTGGTCGTACTGCTGTTTCACCTGCAGGCCGACTGCATAGGGGCCGGGCTGGAGCGGGAAGGTAAAGACGTCGGCTGCGTGCGCGACTGTTGCAGCGAAGAAGACGACTGTAGCGAGGTAGTGGCGCATGATAGATGGAGAGTCGATGCTGATTGAATTGCCTTTGACAGCGTGCCCGGCTACCGAACGACTGTGGAGCTAACGATGAGCGTGCCTGAAACGCTTGATTGCGCATCGTCGAATGAGATAGGAATATAATGAGCTTTACTCATGTTTTCCACTCGCCTTTTGCTCAGGTTTTCTTCGCCCCTGTCCAATGCCGACCAAACGCCGCCCGACTGCCTTGTCTCGCTCGACGCCGACGCGGCGTA